>NZ_JBHSRF010000048.1:0-65960 GCF_042658925.1 Sphaerisporangium aureirubrum | reverse complement strand
GGCCGCGACGACGCCCTCACCGACATCACCGCACAACTCACCCGCCACCGCCTGGTCACCCTCACCGGCCCCGGCGGCGTCGGGAAAACCCGCCTCGCCCTGGAAACCGCCACCCGCCTGGCCCCCACCTTCCCCGACGGCGTCCGCCTCGTCGAACTCGCCGCCCTCGACCGCTCCGGCACCACCGGCACCCTCAACGCCGTCACCGGCACCCTCACCACCGCCCTGGACATCCGCGACACCACCGACACCCCCGCCACCCCCCTGGACCGCCTGTCCACCGCCCTGCGCGACCGCCGCATGCTGCTGGTCCTGGACAACTGCGAACACCTCGTCGACCACGTCGCCCACCTCACCGCCCACCTGCTGCGCACCGCCCCCGGCCTGCGCGTCCTGGCCACCAGCCAAGAACCCCTCGCCCTCGCCGGAGAGATCGTCTGGAACGTCCCGCCCCTCGACGTCCCCGGCCCCCACCCCGACCCCGGCCGGCTCCACACCTCCAGCGCCGTACGACTGTTCACCGCACGCGCCGCCGCCGCCACCCGCGGCTTCACCCTCGACGACACCACCGCCCACGCCGTCGCCACCCTGTGCCGGCGCCTCGACGGCATCCCCCTGGCCCTCGAACTCGCCGCCACCAAGGTCCCCGCCCTCGGCGTCCACGGCCTGGTCGCCCGCCTCGACGACCGCTTCCGCCTCCTGGCCACCGGCCACCGCGGCGCCCCACCCCGCCAGCAAACCCTCACCGCCATGATCGACTGGAGCTGGGAACTCCTCACCCCCGACGAACGCACCGTCCTGCGCCGCCTCGCCGTCCACGCCGACGGCTGCGCCCTCGACGCCGCCGAAGCCGTCACCTCCGGCCCCGGACTACCCCCCGCCGCCGTCCTGCCCATCCTCACCCGCCTGGTCGACCGCTCCCTGGTCACCGCCGTCCACACCACCGACGGCCCCCGCTACCGCCTGCTCGAATCAGTCGCCCACTACTGCGCCGAACGCATGCACCACACCGGCGAACTCCCCGACGTCCGCGCCCGCCACCGCCACCACTACACCACCCTCGCCGAACACGCCGCCCCCCACCTGCACGGCCACCACCAGCGCCACTGGCTGCACCGCCTCGACACCGAGACCCCCAACCTGCGCCTGGCCCTGGAGAACGCCCTCACCACCGGCGACCCCCACCACGCCCTGCGCCTCACCACCGCCCTCACCTGGTACTGGTTCCTCCGCGGCCGCCTCACCGAAGCCCGCGACTCCCTCAAAGCAGCCCTCGACCTCCCCACCCCCCGCGACAACGACGCACCCGGCGGCGGCACCGGGCAGCACACCACGGGGGAGGAGCCCGCGGGGGAGCACCCCACCGCAGACCGGACCACCCTCACCGCGCTGCGCGCCGTCGCCGCCGCCTGGCACGCCGGCATCACCCTCCTGCAAGGCACCGCCACACCCGGCACCACCCCCCGCGACACCGCACACCACACCGCACACCACCTCGCCACCACCACCGGCGACCCCATCGCCCGCGCCCGCGCCCAATGGTTCCTCGCCTACGCCGGCATCGACGCCGGCGACCTCACCACCAGCAACGACCTCCTCGACCAGGCCCAGCCCGCCTTCGACACCCACGGCGACCACTGGGGCACCGCCGCCGTCCTCGTCACCCGCACCAAACTCGCCCACATCCGCGGCGACCTCACCACCCTCGACCACCACGCCCGCACCAGCGCCGCCACCTTCCGCACCCTCGGCGACCGCTGGGGCGAACTCCAGGCCACCGGCTGGCTCGGCGCCCTCGCCGAGATGACCGGCGACTACACCACCGCCGCCCGCCTCCACCACGACGGCCTGCGCATGGCCCGCGAACTCGACCTATGGCCCGACGTCGCCGGCCAGCTCGCCTGGCTCGGCTGGATCGCCCTCCAGCAAGCCGACTACACCACCGCCCGCGACCTGTGCCGGCAAGCCGCCACCCTCGCCACCGAACAAGGCTTCAAACCCCTGAAGATCTTCGCCGAGATGGGCCTCGGCTTCACCGCCCGCAAATCCGGCCACCTCGACACCGCCGAAACCCACCTGCGCACCGTCCTGGACACCACCCCCCACGACCACCACCACACCGAACCCGCCCCCCACCTGCCCATGATCCTCACCGAACTCGGCTACATCGCCGAACAACGCGGCGACCCCCACACCGCCCGCACCCTCCACCTCCAAGCCCTCACCCTCGCCCAGCGCTTCGACGCCCCCCGCGAAAAAGTCCTCGCCCTCGAAGGACTCGCCGGAGCCCTCACCCTCACCGGCCACCACACCCACGCCGCCCACCTGCTCGGCGCCGCCCGCGCCCTGCGCACCGCCGCCGCCCTGCCCCTGGCCCCCGCCGAACAAGCCGACATCGACCGCATCACCACCCGCGCCCGCGACACCCTCGGCGACACCCCCTACACCGACGCCTACCACCACGGCACCACCCTCACCCCTGACCAGGCCGGCGACCTGGCCCGCACCCCCTGAACACACCGCCCCCCGGACACGCCGAAGGCCGGCCCCCAGATCTGGCAACCGGGGACCGGCCCTGTTCGGCCCGGCTGCGGTACGGGCCGAGTCCGCGAACTACCTCACCACCCCCAGGGTGGCCACCGGCCTCAGGCCAGCGCCTTGGTCACGATGTCCGACACCACACCCACCGTCGTGTAATCACCCGGCGAGAAACTCACCTTCGTGATCGCCAGCGCCGTCCCCGTACCAAGATCCGCGTCCGCCAGGCTCCCCCCGGCGCCGGGCCACCCGATGATCGGACCCGGCGGGGGAGTGGCCACCGGCCGCGCCAGGTTGTACCCCAGCCCGTACTGCGTCGGATAACTGAAGATCTCGTCCACACCCTGCGACGACACCTGCGACACCTCCTTCAGCCGCTCCGGCGAGATCAGCCGCACCCCGTCCACCGGCCCCAGCAGCGCCGCGTACACCTTCGCCACACCACGCGCCGTCACCGTGCCACCCGCCGGGATGTCCGCACCCAGGAAATCGGCCCGGTTGCACAACTCCGGACTCAGCTGCACCGCCCTCGGCGCGATCTTGAAGAACGTCGGCATCATCGCCTCCAGCTGGTCCAGATCGATCGGCGGACCCGCCGCCTCCAGCTTCGCCACCCGGGACAGATGCTCCGCCGGAACCCCGAAGAACACCTCGTCCGCGATACCCAGCGGACCCGCCACCTCCTCCGCCAGCACCTGCGAGATCCGCCGGCCCGTAGCCCGCCGCACCACCTCACCCACCAGGTAACCGAACGTCTGCGGGTGATACCCGATCTTCGTACCCGGCTCCCACCACGGCTCGGCGTCCGCCAGCGCGGCTGTGATCTTCTCCCAGTCCACCAGGTCCTCCGGCGTGGTGTCCGCCGGCACCGCCGGCAGGCCCACACTGAAGTCCAGCACCTGCCGCAACGTCGCCCGCCCCTTGCCGTGCGCCGCGAACTCCGGCCACACGTCCGCGATCGGCGCGTCGTACTCCAGCACACCCCGCTCGGCCAGCACGTGCACCACCGCCGACGTCAGGCTCTTACCCGTCGACGAACTGTAGATCGGCGTGTCACCGGTCAGCGCCCGCCCGGTCTCCGCGTCCGCCACCCCGGCCACCGCGTCCACCAGCAACTCACCGTCCCGGTACACCGCCACCTGCAACCCTCGCTCGGCACCCGAGGCGACCAGCCCGTCGATGGCGTCCTGCACCTGCTGCTGAAGATCACTCATGATTTTCCGACCCTTTCGTCGTGAACGATGGATGGACACCGCCCGGGACACACCCGGCGGCGACGAACCTTTGACCTCACGTGGTGTACGGCCGCCTGGCACGCGCCTCACGAAGCGCCAGCGCCCACCAGGCCAGCTGGTCCAGCGTGGACTTGACGTCGGCCTGGAACCCGGCCCGCGGCCAGCTCCCATCGGCCGCGAACCACTCCCAGTAACAGGGAAGACTCACACAGCTACGGATCGGCACCGCGTGCAGCTCACCGAACACCTGCCGCAACTGCGCCACCGCCAGCAGGCCACCCGACTCCCGGCCATAGGCCACGAACGTCACCGGCTTGGCCTTCCACTCCTCGTAGTACCAGTCGATCGCCGTCTTCAGCGGCGCCGGGAAACTCTGGTTGTACTCCGGCGTCACCACCACGAACGCGTCCGCGGCCGCCAGCCGCGGCGCCAGCGCCCGCACCGGCGGGGGAGCGGCCTGATCCTGATCGGCCAGCGTGTCGGGCAACGCCGCCTCGGCCAGATCGATCACATCGACCACCATGTCCCCGCGCCTCCCGGCCCGCCCCGCGAACCACCCGGCCACCGTCGGCCCGAACCGCCCGCGACGCGTACTGCCGATGATGACCGCCACCCGCAACCGATCGCCGTCTCCCAACACCAGCGGCCTCCTAACCGACACCCCGCCCGACACCCCCCACCATGCCCACCCCCCTTTACGGCCCATTTCCCATACCCTTACGGCCCGAGCCCCCCACCCCGCCGGCAACGGGGGAGTGGTCACGTAATCCCAGGTCAAAGCGAGTGCACCACCCAAAGACAAAGATCGCCCCAGCACCCGAAGACAGAAAAGCGGGGCAGCACGCACCCGAACACCGGAATGAACACCCGCCGCCCCGGGAATCAGAGATAAACCCCACCCCCACCTCTAACCAAACAGAATCCACCTTCTGTCTGGTTACAACCGATTAGCCCAGGCCACCCCAATCCGCCCCGCACAGCAACGTCCGCACCACCACGACAGCCAACCGACCCCGGCCAGCCGCGGCCCTCAGCACGACACACTCACCAACCCCACCATGATCACCGCCGGTAACGCCACCCGCCAAGATCGTGACAACGCGTCACGCCCATATACAGCCGGTAACCACACACCCCCAAAGGCCCCGTAATCAACCGTTCGGCCTGGTCAGCATCCCAGGAGGGGCGTTCGGCCTGGCCAGGGTCTCAGGACCGGTGTGCGGCCTGGTCAAGGTCTTAGACCGGTGCAAGGTCTTAGGACCGGTGTGCGGCCGCGGTGCGGCCGCCGCCTCCGGCCGCTCGTTGACCCTCCCACCCATTTCGGCGCCGGGTCGGCGAGAAGGTGTGCGGCGAAGTCGGCGCCGTTGTACGGCGGGCGGCTCGGAGCCCCTCTCGGTGGTACGCTCTTCCATATTTCATGCATAATCGCACTTATGCTGCATTCAGGATTCCCGCTCTTCTGAGGATGCCGCTCTCCCGGCACGCCCTGCCTTCCCCGCCCCGGAGGCTGCCGGCCAATGCTGGAAGTTGTGAAGGTGGGCAACGCGGTGCCCGTGTTGAAGGAAGTGGCCGGCGCTCTGGCGACCGATCCGATCACTCGCCGACTCGGCGGACGAGAGTCCTACTGCCGTCGCCGGACCATGTCCCCCGATCGCGACCCGCTACGCGCCCGTCCGCCATCCCACAGTCATCGGGTGGCATGTGAGGTGTTGAGATCGTCGGCGTGGATCCGCCGGCCTGTCGCCAGCCCCCCTCCCCCACGACCGTCACCACGTTCGGCCGCGCAAGTTCCCGGACCGGTTCCTCGCCGTACAACGGCGCCGACTTCGCCGCACACCTTCTCGCCGACCCGGCGCCGGAGTGGGGGTGGTCAACGAGCGGCCGGAGGCGGCGGCCGCACGCGCCGCACGTGGCCGTGCTCCGTGGCGGCGGTGTAGTGGCCGAAGCCGGTACTCCTCTGAGGCCGGCCACCGAGGAGACGTCGACGATGCGGCCTTGGCGGCGGGCGCGCATCCGGGGTAGGACGGCGCAGGTGACGGTGAGGACGGCGAAGAAGTTCAGGTCGAACGCGAAGCCGCCGGGGGGCCTCCGGTGATGAACCAGGGTCTGTTCACGGTTCGATGACCAGGTGGTCGATGAGGTCGGCGGTCAGGGTGAAGTGGAAGCGCAGGTCCGCCGCTCCTCCGGGGAAATCGCCGGTCAGGTGCTGGGTGACGGTGCAGCGGTCGTCGCCGGTGTGTTCGGCGGCGGTGGGTGTGATCGTGTAGGTGTAGGCGGCGGCGGTGCGGTTCATCCAAGCGGTGATGGCGGCGGTGCCGGTGTGGGTGTGGCCGTCGTCGGTCACGGTGGCGCCGGGGGTGAACAGGCGGAGCTGGGCGGTGGTGTCGTGGTGGCGGTGGGCGGTGAGGTAGGCGGTGACGGGGGCGGGGAGTGCGTCGAGGGCGATCGCCTGGTTGTGTGGCATGGTTTGTCCTGTTCGTTGGGTCGCGCGGACACACGAGTGACTGCTAAAATGAAACCAACTGACTTCGATAATAGCAGTGACTCTGAGAGGGATGTCCATGCCGGCCCGGACCAGGCAGGAAGACCGCGAGTGCCCGCTGTCGGCCACCATCGAGCACATCGGCGAATGGTGGACCCTCCTGCTCCTGCACGACGCCTTCGACGGCTACACCCGCTTCGACCAGTTCCAGGAGAACCTCCGCATCTCCTCCAGCATGCTCACCAGCCGCCTCAAATCCCTGGTCGCCGACGGCCTCCTGGAACGCCGCCCCTACCAGACCAACCCGGTACGCCACGAGTACGTGCTCACCGAACTGGGCCGCTCGCTGCGCCCCGTCCTGGTCGCCATGGCCGCCTGGGGCAACGCCCGCCTGTCCCCCGGGGAACGCAGCATGATCCTCGTCGACGCCGCCACCGGCCAGGAGGCCGAACCCGTCGTCGTCGACGCCCGGACCGGCAACCGCCTCGACGACAGCCACGCCTACGTCTTCACCGCCGGCCCGGCCGCCGGCCCCGCCATGCGCGCCCGCTACGTCCCCCGGCACGACGAGCCCGCACCCTGAGCAGGCGTGTCGGCGTTTCGTCACCACATCGGACGGTGTTTGCCGCATAATCGCAGGATCGGAATGATCAAGGAGCGGGCCGCGCGCGGGAGGCCGAAATGGGAGACCGGGACACCTGCCTGCCCGGCGCGGCGGCCGAGTTCGTCTCCTCGCTGCGCACCAAGAAACTGTCCCCCCACACCGTCGCCGCCTACCAGCGCGACCTGCACCTGATCACCCGCCTCGCCGCCGCCCAGGCCGGCGTCCCCGCCGAGGACCTGGCGGTGGAACACATCACCGGGCGGCTGATGCGGTCCGCGTTCGCCGACTTCGCCGAACCCCGCTCCCCCGCCAGCGTCAACCGCGCCTGGAGCGCCTGGAACCAGTTCCTGACGTTCTGCGTCGCCGAAGGCCTGCTGGAAGGCAACCCCATGGCGGCGGTCCCCCGCCCCAAACAACCCGCCAAGGCCCCCAAACCCCTGCTCGGCGACGGCAGCGCCTCCGCCACGCTGCTGCGCCGCATCGCCGACGGCGCCCGCGAGGCCCGCGACCCCTGGGTGGAACGCGACCTGGTGGTGCTCGCCCTCGCCCTGGTCACCGGCATGCGGTCCGCCGAACTGCTCGGCATCACCCTGGGATCCATCGGCGGCGCCCCCGGCGACCGCCGCATCCAGGTGATCGGCAAAGGCGGCAAGGCCCGCTCCCTGCCCATCGAGCCGCCCATCGAGCACCTCATCGACGGCTACCTGCGCAGCCGCCTGCAGCGGTTCGGCCTGGACACGCTCCCCCGCTCCGCCCCCCTGCTGGTCGACACCAGGAACCGGCCCCTGCAACGCGGCGGCCTGCAATACCTGGTACGCCAGTGCTACCGGTACGCCGGCATCAACGACCGCGTACAGCGCGGCACCCTGGTGCACGCCCTGCGGCACGAGTTCGCCACCCGGCTCGCCGAACGCGGCGCCACCGCGCACGAACTCATGGAACTGCTCGGCCACTCCTCCATCGTCACCGGCCAGGCCTACATCGCCTCCACCGCCCGCGAGGTGCGCAACGCCGCCCGCGGCAACCCCGCCTACGGCGTCCTGAACGACCTCACCTCCCCCGGCGCCCCCTGACAGCACCGGCGGAAAATCGGGTTGCCCGGCCCGCACGGCGCTGGCGATGATCGGGTATGGCGCTGACACCGGAACTGCTCGCCTACTACGAGCAGGGCAGAGAACACGACCGGCTCCGCACGGGCCGTGGACGGCTGGAGTTCTGGCGCACCCAGGACGTGCTGCGCCGCGTGCTGCCCCCCGCCCCCGCACGCGTGCTCGACGTGGGCGGCGGAACCGGCGTGCACGCCGAATGGCTGGTCGCCGACGGATACACCGTGGAACTGCTCGACCCGATCCCCGCGCACGTCGAACAGGCCGCGCGGCTGCCCGGCGTGACGGCACGGACGGGCGACGCGCGCGACCTGCCCGTGCCGGACGCCTCGGCGGACGCCGTGCTGCTGCTCGGCCCGCTGTACCACCTGGCCCACCGCGACGACCGCGTACGCGCCCTCGCTGAGGCCCGGCGCGCGGCACGGCCCGGCGGGGTGGTCGCCGCGGCGACCATCAACCGGCACGCGGCCGTACTCGACACCGTCTACCTCGGCCTGTACCAGCACGAACCGGAACGCCAGGCGGCGCACTCGGCGGCGGCCGACGGCATCATGTTCTCCCCCGGGCACGGCTTCACCGCCTACTTCCACCACCCCGACGACGTCCCCGGCGAATTCGCCGACGCCGGGCTCCCGGCGGCGGCACGCCACGGGCTGGAAGGAGCGTTCTGGCTCTACGGCGACGTCGGCGAATGGCTCGACGACCCGGCGCGCCGGGAACTGCTGCTCGGCGCGCAACGCTCGATGGAGTCGGACCCCTCCCTGCTCGGCGTCAGCGGCCACATGCTGACGGTGGCCCGGCGGCCGAGGTGACGCGTCAGGGCACCACGGCGGTCGCGGTGATCTCCACCAGCTGACCGGTGTAACCCAGGAAGGACACACCCAGCAGGGTCGAGGTGTGGGGACCGGCCGACAACTCCGACGCCCGCACCACCTCCCACACCTTCACCAGATCCGCGTGATCGGCGGTGGCGACGTACACCGTGCTTGCGATGACATGCCGCAGATCACTGCCGGCGGCGCGCAGCGCGGCGGACAGGTTGTCCAGGACCTGCCGGGTCTGCGCGACAGGGTCACCCGGCCCCACCAGGCGGCCCTCGGCGTCCATGGGCACCGCACCGGCCAGGAACACCAGCCGCTCCCCCGCCTCCACGACCGCCGTGTGCGCGTACCCCGGCGGCGTGAGCAGTCCGGGTACCGTCGCCCGCGTCACCATGCCGAAAGCCTCCCCCGTACCGGGAATCCGATATGTCGTGAACCGGCGCCCATGATGCCGACCCCCCGGCCCCCTGTCACCAGGTTTTCCCCCCCACCCACCACCCCACCGCCCCCCCGGGGATGCGGAATGTCGGTGGCGGCGGGTACCGTCGGCTGATCATCGCCCAGCGGCCGACGGACGGAGAGGATCCATGCGCCCCGCAGACCTCAATCGCCTGACCGTGCACGAATCCGCCGACCGCTACCTCGACCTGGTCCGCGCCCGCACCGTCACCGGCGCCCTCTCCCCCGCCACCGCCGAGGTCTACGCCCGCGACATCGCCACCTTCGCCGAACTCTCCGGCCACGACCTCGTCCTCGACGACCTCACCGGCGAAGACGTCGACGCCGTCCTGCTCGCCTTCGCCCGCAAACCCGACGGCCGCCGCTCCTCCCCCGCCACCGGCGGCCAGAGCGCCGCCTCCCAGTCCCGGTTCCGCCGCTCGGTCTCGGCGTTCTTCAAACACGCCGCCCTCACCGGCTGGGTCCAGATCGACCCCATGACCACCGCCACCGTCACCGCCCGCGACCGCGGCGGCCTGCGCCCCGAACGCCGCGCCCTCACCCGCGAACAAGCCCAAGGCCTGGTCGGCGCCGCCCGCTCCCTCACCGGCACCGAACCCCACGAAGGCCGCCGCGACCAGCGCACCCACCTGCGCGACGCCCTCATCGTCATGCTGCTGTCCACCCTCGGCCCCAGAGTCTCCGAACTCGTCCGCGCCAACGTCGAAGACTTCTACACCAACGACGGCATCCGCTACTGGCGCATCTTCGGCAAAGGCGGCCGCACCCGCGACATCCCCCTGCCCGGCGACGTCGCCGACGTCCTGGACGCCTACCTGCGCACCGGCCGCCCCGCCACCCCCGACAAAGCCCTCCTGCTGTCGTGGCGCGGCCGCCGCCTGGCCCGCGGCGACGTCCAGGCCGTCATCGACCGCGTCCAGCGGCACGTCGACCCCGCCCAGCGCCGCACCGTCACCCCCCACGGCCTGCGCCACACCACCGCCACCCACCTGCTCGCCGACGCCGTCGACATGGACGCCGTCCGCCGCGTCCTCGGCCACAGCGACCTCGCCACCCTCGGCCGCTACCGCGACGAACTCCCCGGCGAACTCGAAGTCGCCATGCGCACCCACCCCCTGCTCCGCCCACCCCGCTGACCCCACGGCCCAAGATCACCACGCACCGCCGTACGATGCCGCATGTGGAACAACGAGTATTGGGCAGGACAGGCCGGCAGGTCGGCGTCGTCGGCCTCGGCGCATGGCAGCTCGGCGCCGACTGGGGCGAGGTCGGCGAGGACGAGGCCCTCGCCACGCTGCACGCCGCCGTCGACGCCGGGGTGACGTTCATCGACACCGCCGACGTGTACGGCGACGGCCGCAGCGAGCAGATCGTCGGCCGCCTCATCAAGGAACGCCCCGGGCTGACCGTGGCCACCAAGATGGGCCGCCGCGTCCCGCAGAAGCCCTCGGCCTACACCCTGGACAACTTCCGGGCCTGGAACGACCGATCCCGGCAGAACCTCGGCGTCGACACCCTCGACCTGGTGCAGCTGCACTGCCCCCCGACCCCGGTGTACTCCACCCAGGCGGTGTACGACGCCCTGGACACCATGGTGGCCGAAGGCCGCGTCGCCGCCTACGGCGTGAGCGTCGAGACCTGCGAGGAGGCCCTCGCCGCGATCGCCCGCCCCGGCGTCGCCAGCGTGCAGATCATCCTCAACGCGTTCCGCCTCAAGCCCCTGGAGCGGGTGCTGCCCGCCGCGGCCGCGGCCGGCGTCGGCATCATCGCCCGGGTCCCGCTGGCCAGCGGCCTGCTGTCGGGCCGCTACACCGCCGGCACCACCTTCGGCGCCGACGACCACCGCGGCTACAACCGGCACGGCGAGGCGTTCGACGTCGGCGAGACGTTCTCCGGCGTCGACTACGCCACCGGCCTGGAGGCCGTCGAGCGGCTGCGCCCGCTGGTGCCCGAGGGCATGACGATGGCGCAGTTCGCGCTGCGCTGGATCGTCGACCAGCCCGGCGTGAGCGTCGTCATCCCCGGCGCCCGCAACGAGGACCAGGCCACCGCGAACGTCGCCGCCGCGGGCTTCGCCCCGCTGGACGACGAGACCCACGCCGCGGTGACCGCGGTGTACGACGAGCTGATCCGCCCGCAGGTGCATCACCGCTGGTAGACCCCTCCCCCGGCCCTCCGCCCCGGCGGAGGGCTTCCTCGTGGGTGAAGGGTTTTCGGGTGGGTCCGGGTTTTCTGGACCCACCCGGCGCCTTTACTTTGTAGATTTCTAAGTGGCCCTCAGGCCGCGGGGTGGGCGGCGCGGGACAGGTGGGCCGAGTGGCGGGCGTCGCCGAGGATGTCGGTGCTGTCGCAGAACTGGTCGATGGAGCCGGCGAACGGCATGTCCCCCAGCGGCGGGCCGACCGTGGCCAGCAGGGCGTCGGCGAAGCGGTCCGCCCCGATGACCATGAACGGGCGGTCGAAGTAGGGCCGTACCGTCTCCTCCAGCGGTGCGGTGAGCCGCAGCCGGTTGTGCAGGGCGGCGACGCGTTCGTAGGCGCGGCACAGGTGTTCCTCGCGTTCGCGCCAGTTGCGGGCCGCCAGGGCCGCGGTGAACCTCTCCCCCAGTTCGGCCGAGCCGCCGAGGCGGGCGAAGGCGCTGCCCAGCCACTTGGCGTACGGGGGGTAGCGGCGGCGCATCAGCAGGCACAGCCGCATCAGGTCCTCGATGAGGCGGGCGGTGACCACGACCGAGCCGAGGTCGTCGCCGACCTCGCCGCAGCGGCCGGGGAACGCCTCCAGCTGGGCGACGCGGCGCCACTGGCAGGCCAGGACGTACCGCCACAGGGGCGGGGGGTACCAGCGCAGGTTGTCGCGTGCGGCGGCGAGCTCGCCGAGGCCGTCGTGGAACACCTCGCCGCTGGTGGTCTCCGCCAGGCGCTGCCAGGACACACCGAGCCAGTCGGCGGTGGTGATCTCGCCGCGCGGGTCGAAGCCGAGGCGGGCCCGCGCCCAGGTGCCGAGGTCGGTGACCTGTACGCCGTGGTTGACCGAGCGGTGCGCCGGGCCGTAGGTGGTGGGATAGCCGCCGAAGCGGTCGGGCAGGCGGCCGTCCAGGCGTTTGGCCAGGGCGGGGACCTGTGAGGGGTCGGTGAAGACCAGCACCCGCGGACCGAAGTCGTGGTCGGCGGAGCGCTGGGTGTCGAAGGCCAGGACTTCCGATCCGGGCCCTATGAGTGCGGCACCGTGTGGCACCTCCCCGATGAGGGGACGCACCAGTTGGGTGTAGAAGGCGCGGGACAGCTCCCGGCCGGGAACGAAGCCTGATACGAAATCGGACATCACTTCATCACTGTGCCTGGCGTCCGCTCCGGGTTCACCTGGTTTTCCGCGCCACGGCCCGGAACGGCAGGTCAGGGGCCGATCGGCCACCCGCGGGCCCTGCCGCCCGGGGCCCGGAAGCCGGGCCCTGAGGCGGCTTCGCGGGGCGGGCCGAGCGTCAGAGGCCTTGCTTGCCGGTGGCCCAGTACGGCTTGGTGGTGACGGCGCGGCGCGGCAGGATCCGGCCGGCGACGAGCGCGTGCCGCTGGCGCTGGATGGACCGGGCGTGGCCGAGCAGCAGAGCGCCGTCGAGGCCCGCGAGCTCGCCGCCGGCGGCGGCGCGCTCGCCCCCGGCGGCGGCGCGCTCGCCCCCGGCGGCGGCGCGCTCCAGCCAGGACTGCAGCGCGTCGCCGGGCGCCTGCCCGGCGGGCAGGAAGCGGTACCGGGGCCAGCGATCGGTGAGGGGCGCGACGGCGTCCGGCGGCACCTCGACGGTGACGACGGGGTCGCCGCCTGCCCGGGCGTAGGCGTCGATGGTGCCGAGGGCGCAGCCGTCGCCGAGGTAGAGGCGCCGGGTCCCGTGCTCGCGCAGCGGCCGGTGCCGGGCGGTCAGCACCGTCGTCCCGGTGCCGGGGCGCAGGCGGCGGATCCAGTCCGTGCCGGGCCCTTCGGCGTGGGTGGCGGCGAGGACGCCGATGTGCTCGGCGTCCGGGCCGCTCACCGTGCGCACCGTGTAGCGGCGGCCCAGGGTGGGGGTGACGCGGAACTGGATCTCGTGGCCGGGGCGCCATCCGCCGGGCGGCGCGGCGGCGCGCAGTTCCAGTTCGAGGAAGCCGGGGGCGGGCTCGTGGACGCCGAGTACGCGCGCCGGGCGTCCCAGGGCCGATTCCATGAGGTCGCCGAGGGCGGCGGGTGCTTGGGGCATGGGCTGGTCCTCTTCTCGGAAAGGAAGAAGGGGCGGGGGCTGAGGCCTCGATCGCACACTACACTGTGCAGTGTAGACAGTGCACTGATCGGTGTAGACTGCCGCGCGGAGGTGCGGATGAGCGCGGCCGGCACGGAGAAGACGGTGCGCGAGGGGTCCCCGGTGAAGCGGGCGGCGATCGTGACCGCCGCGCGGGAGCTCTTCGTGCGTGACGGGGTGGACCGCGTCAGCATGGACGCCGTCGCGGCCCTGGCCGGGGTGTCCAAGCGCACCGTGTACGACTACTTCGGCGACAAGCGGCGCCTGTTCCTGGCCATCCTCTCCGACGCGGCCGAGTCGCTGACCGCCTCGGTGCGCCGGGCCCTGGACGAGCACCTGGCCGACGACGCGGGGATCACGACGGTGCCGCGGCTGGAGCAGGCGCTCACCGCGTTCGCGATCGACCTCGGCACGACGATCCACTCAGCCGACTACGCCGCCGTGTTCGCCCTCGTCGCCCAGCAGCGCCTGCGGAACCCCGCCCCCGGGGACGACCTTGCGACGGGGGTGGCGGAGCAGGCGCTGACCGAGCGCATCGCCCATTACGCCGGCGCGGGGCTCCTGGACACCGGCGACCCGCGCCTGGCCGCCGCCCACTTCGGCGCCCTGACCGTCCTGCTGGCCTACAACGACCAGCCGGACCCCGCCAGAGCCGACCCCCGGCAGGTCCGCCAGACCATGGCCGACGGGGTTCACGCGTTCATCCGCGCGTACGCCACGCGCTAGCCAGGGCGCGTCTGCCGCCGCGGCGGCCACCGCTTCCCATCCGCCGGATGGTGATGAGCCGTGCCCGGCGACGGGAGGAATCCGGTGAACGTGGGGCGAAACCGATGCGGCGATCCTTATGAATCTTTAACATGTAGGAGGCTAAAGTGCTAGCAGGCTAGATAATTGGAGAAGCCGGTGATCGAGTTCCATCTGGACGGCGGGTCGGGTGTCTCGCCGTACCTGCAGCTGGTCCAGCAGGTACGGCACGCGCTGCGGCTCGGCCTGCTGCGGGAGGGCGACCAGCTGCCGACCGTCAAGGAGGTGGTGGCGCGGCTGGCGATCAACCCCAACACCGTGCTCAAGGCCTACCGGGAGCTCGAGCACAAGGGCCTGGCGGCGGCCCGGCCGGGCGTGGGGACGTTCGTCACCACGACGCTGACCGACGCCTCGCTGGCCGCCCACGGGCCGCTGCGTCAGGACCTGCGGCGCTGGCTGGCCAAGGCCCGCCGGGCCGGCCTCGACGAGGAGAGCATCGAGGCGTTGTTCATGGCCACCTTTCGGACCACCTCTCAAGAGGAGATAGCGTGACTTCCGTCCTGCGGGCCCAGGGATTGGGCAAGAGGTACGGCAAACGCTGGGCGCTGCGCGAGTGCACCATCGACATCCCGGCGGGCCACGTGGTCGGGCTGGTTGGCCCCAACGGAGCCGGCAAGACCACGTTGCTGAAGCTGGCCACCGGCCAGCTCCAGCCGACGGCGGGCGGCATCACCGTGCTCGGCGCCCCGCCGGGGGGCACCCCGGCGCAGCTGGCCAGGGTCGGGTTCGTCGCCCAGGACACCCCCGTCTACGCGGGCCTGACCGTCGCCGATCACCTGCGGGCGGGCGCACGGCTCAACCCCCGCTGGGACGCCGCCATGGCGAGCGAGCGTGTCGCGGAGCTCGGCCTGGCCCCCGCGCACCGGGCGGGCAAGCTGTCGGGCGGCGAGCGCGCCCAGCTCGCCCTCACCCTGGGCCTGGCCAAACGGCCCGAGCTGCTGATCCTGGACGAGCCCGTGGCGTCGCTGGACCCACTGGCCCGCCGGGAGTTCCTGCAGGGGCTGATGGAGGCCACCGTCGCGCACGAGTTCAGCGTGGTGCTCTCCTCCCACCTGGTCTCCGACCTGGAGCGGATCTGCGACTACCTGATCGTGCTGGTCGACTCGCGCGTGCGGGTGGCGGGCGAGGTCGACTGGCTGCTGGCCACCCATCACCGGCTCACCGGCCCGCGCCGCGATCCCGAGCGGCTCCCGGCGGACCAGCACGTGGTCTCCGCGCGCCACACCGACCGGCAGAGCACGTTCGTGGTCCGCACCGACGCCCCCATCCACGACCCTTCGTGGGTGGTCACCCAGCTCAGCATGGAGGACCTGGTTCTCGCCTACATGGACAAGCGTCCCGCCGCCGAGCGGCGGACCGCGCTGGAGGTGCAGCGATGATCTGGCTGACCTGGCGCCAGTTCCGCGGCTCGGCGGTGACGATGGCCGCGGTGCTCGCCGTGCTCGCCGGGGCCCTGGCCCTGACCGGGCCGGGCCTGGCCTCCCGCTACGCCGCCGGGATCGCCGACTGCACGGTGGACGACACCTGCACCGATTTCTTCGACCAGTTCTTCAGCGAACACCAGATCCCCTTCCTCGCCGTCGGCTTCGTCATGCTGGCCCTGCCCGCCCTCATCGGGCTGTTCTGGGGGGCACCGCTGATCACCCGGGAGCTGGAGGCGGGCACGCACCTGCTGGTGTGGAACCAGAGCGTCACCCGGGGCCGCTGGCTGGCGGTCAAGCTGGGGCTCACCGGCCTGGCGGCCATGGCCACCGCCAGCGTGAGCGGCCTGGTGGTGACCTGGTGGTCCGAACCCCTGGACCGGTCGGCCCTGCCGGAGCTGGCCCAGATGACCCCGGCGGTGTTCGGCGCGCGCGGCATCGCTCCGATCGGGTACGCGGCGTTCGCGTTCGTCCTCGGCGTGACCGTGGGCATGCTGGTCCGCCGCACGCTGCCCGCCATGGCGCTCACCCTGGCCGTCTTCGCCGCGATCCAGATCGCCATGCCGCTGCTGGTCCGCCCCCATCTGATGCCGCCGGTCACCTCGACCTTCGAGCTCAGCCGGGCCAACGTGGGCGGCATCAGCATCAAAAGGCACGGCGGCGGCCCCGTGTACATCTCCACCGAGGCGGCCGTTCCCGGCCACGCGGGCGCCTGGGTCCTGGCCAGCGACCTGGTCGACCCGTCGGGGCGCACCGTCGCCGGCAGCGGCGAGGAGGCACCCGTCCCCGTCTCCTCGACGTCGGGACCCTGCTCACCGCAGGGCGCGCCACAGGGACTGGACGCGTGCTGGATCGAGATCAACCGGCTCGGCTACCGGCAGAAGGCCGTCTACCAGCCCCTGGAGCGCTTCTGGCCCTTCCAGTGGATCGAGACCGGGATCTACGCCGTCCTCACCCTCGGCCTCACCTGGTTCTCCTTCTGGTGGATCCGCAGGCGCCTGTCATGACCGCCGTCCGGACCGCGGCCGCCGTGCTCGCCGTGCTGCTGACGGCGGCCTGCACGGCGCCGGAGCCGCCGCGCGGCCAGGCGGGCACGGAGGCCGCCACGGCCTGTGCGCGGCCCCAGGGGCCCCCGCAGGCGGAGACGCCCACCACGATCGACGTCGTCGAGCAGGCGTACTTCTGCATCCTCGGCAACTACTACAGCGGCGCCACGCTGGACGCCCGCTCCCTGCTGCTCGCCGGGTTCACCGCCCTGACGCGCGAGCTCAACCGCAACGGACGCGACGTGCCCGGCGCCACCATGCCGGCGCTGACCGGCGACCGGAAGGCCGACTGGGCGGCCTTCGAGGCCGTGTGGCGCAAGATCGCCGATCAGGTCCCCGGCCTCGGTGACAGGCTCGCCGTCGTCACCCTGGAGGCCGTCGTGGCCGCCCTCGGCGACAACCACGCCCGCTGGACGCACGGCGCCCAGCGGCCGCCCGGCTACTACGACGGCGACGGCTACGGCCTCGGCCTGCAGGCGAGCGTCAGCGCAGCCCAGGCGGACGGCGACCCGGGCCCCGCGCTGCCCCCGCTGTTCGTCACCGCCGTGCAGGGCGGCGCCGCGCGGGCCGCCGGGGTGCGCCCGGGCGACGTCATCGAGTCGATCGACGGATCGGCGCCGTTCGCCGGCGGCGAGGCCACCCCCGCGATCGCCGCCCTCTACCCCCGCTACCCGCGGGCGAGCCCGGTCCGGTTGCGGCTGCTGCGGCAGGCCACCGGCCGCCGCTGGACGGTCACCCTCGAACCCGGCCTCTTCCAGCGGGACCTGGCCGCCCTGCGGGTGGTGCGGCCGAGACTGCTGGGAGACGACGTCGCCCACGTCCAGCTGGCCGGGTTCGCGCCCGACGCCGCCAACAGGGTCCTGCGGGCGATCTCGCGGCTGCGCGCCGGCCGGACGCTGTCCGGTGTCGTGCTGGACCTGCGCGGCAACGGCGGCGGCAGCCCCGTGGAGGCGACGCGGCTGCTGAGCGCGTTCGCCCACGGCAAGGTCACCGCCTACCAGTGCACCGTGGACGGCCGATGCGAGGCAGGGCGGACCGACGACACCGTCGAGCTGCTCGGCCTGCCGCTGGTGGTGCTCACCGACCGCGACTGCGCCTCGGCGTGCGAGCACTTCAGCTCCGCGGTCAAGGACCTGCGGCTCGGCACGCTGGTCGGCACCAGGACCGCCGGGGTGATCTCCGGCCCGGCGCAGCCGTACCAGCTGCGCGACAACACCCTGCTGAGCTTCCCCGCCAGGCACCACCTCGGGCCGGACCGCGAGGTGATCGACCGGATCGGCGTGCCGCCCGACCACCACGTCCCCCTGACACCCGAGGACGCCGCCGCCGGGCGCGACCCGGCGCTGGCCAAGGCCCTGACCTTGCTGCACAAATGAACGGACCTCCCGATGAGACAGATCCTGGCAGTCGCCGCGGGGCTGGCCGTCCTGGCCGCGTCCGCCTGCTCGGCGCCCGCGCCGCCCCGGTCCGCCGCCACCGCCTCGGCCACGCCGACCGGCCCGGTCACCCTGCCGGCCCCCACCGGCGGCAGGCCGGTCGGCACCACCGTCCTGTACCTGACGGACACCTCCCGCGCCGACCCCTGGAACCTCGACGCCGCCGCCAGGGAGCTCAAGGTCACCCTGTGGTATCCGGCGGAGCGGGGGGACGGGCCGCGGGCGCCGTACATGACGGCGAAGGAGTCGGAGCTGCTGATGAAGGGTTCCGGGCTCGCCGGCGCGCCGTACGACACGCTGAGCAGGACGCGCACCAACGCCGTCCAGGACGCCGCGCCGGCGGGGCGCGGGCTTCCGCTGGTGGTGCTCTCCCCCGGCTTCACCAAGCCGGTGAGCACCCTCACTGCCCTGGCCGAGGATCTGGCCAGCCGGGGGTACGTCGTGGCCGGGATCGACCACACCTACGAGAACTACGCCACGACGTTCCCCGGTGGGCGGGTCGCCGAATGCCTGGCGTGTGACAGTGACACCGACCCGGGCTTCGGCACGGGGCTGGTCCAGGTCCGGGCGGCCGACGTGTCCTTCGTGCTGGACCGGCTGCCGTCGGAGTGGGACGGTTCCGGCGTCGTCGACCGCTCCAGGATCGCCATGGTGGGCCAGTCGATCGGCGGGGCGGGCGCGGTGGCGGCCATGCTGAAGGATTCGCGGGTGCGGGCCGGGATCGACATGGACGGCACCACCTACGCCCGGATCCCCAAGGGCGGGTTCTCCCGGCCGTTCATGTTCATGGGTTCGCCGCAGCACGTCCCCGGGGGCCGCGACAACTCCTGGGACCGCGACTGGAAGCTGCTGACCGGGTGGAAACGCTGGCTGGTGCTGACGGGCGCGGAACACATGTCGTTCACCGACGGCCCGCTGCTGGTGGACGCCCTCGGCGACAAGCCCCTGCCCGGCGTCCTGCCCGCGGCGCGCGCGGCCGAGCTCACCCGCACGTACGTGGCGGCGTTCCTCGACCGGCACCTGAGGTCGCGGCGGCAGCCCCTGCTGGACGGGCCGTCGTCCCGCCACCCCGAGGTCAGGTTCTGCCCCGCGGCCTGCGGGGGGACCTGAGGTTCCCTAGCCGGGGGCGGCGACGTGCGCGGCGGCGACCGGGTGGCGGGTGAAGCCGAGACGGTGGTACACGCCGATGGCGGTGTGGTTGCCGGAGTCGACCATGAGGGCGACGCGGCCGTGCTCGGCGAGCAGGGTGGTGACCAGGAAACGGCACACGGCCTCGGCGTGGCCGAGGCGCCGCTGTCCGGCGGCGGTGGCGACGCCGGCGATGAACCCGGCGCCGGGGGTGCTCCACGCGTCGGCGGCGACCGACGCGACGGCGCCGGTGTCGGAGCGCACCCCCGCCCAGCGGCGTACGCCGGGCAGGCCGGGCACGGCGTAGGAGCCGGGGTTGACCTCGGCGAGCAGGGCCGTGACCTCGGGGTCGTCCTCGGGGGCGAGCCAGCCCGCCTTGCCGGGGTCGCCGGGGGCGGGGGCGGCGGTGCGCATCCAGTCGAACGCGGCGGACAGCTCCAGCCCGGGGACGCGTCCGGCGAGGCCGCGGACCAGGTGCTCCTCCCCCAGCGGCCGGTACCCGGCGCCGGCCTCGGCCAGGGCGTGGCGGACCAGGGGGACGGCGTGCGCGAGGGGACCGCTCACCACCAGGCGGTCGCGGCGCGACAGGACGGGGCTGGCCACCGCGACGGCGTCCCCGCAGGCGAAGACGCGCACCCCGGGCCGCGAGCCCTGCACCGCCCAGAAGGTCATCAGGTCGCCGCCGGTGGCCGCCGCGACGTCGGCGGGACGGGTCAGCTCACGGGGCACCGGGGTCGAGGGGATCGGCACGGTCACGGTCTCACAGCATCACAAAGACGGGGCGGGGTCATCGGTGGCACTCGTTCACAGGGGTCGTGGCGGGGGACACGGGACGGCGGGGGTCATGGGACGGGACGGCGGCGCGGCGAGCCCGCGACGCGGGGCGGGGCAGGGGTCACAGGATGGGGGCGGGCCGGTAGGCGGCGGCGCCGGGGTGGCCTGCCACGACCTCGGCGACGCGGGCGACGACCTGTTCCACCTGGCGGGTGGCGGCGCCGGTGAACGGGGCGGGGTCGGCGAGCAGTGCGCGCAGGGCGTCCAGGTCCAGGGGGAAGCGGGGGTCGGCGGCCAGGCGCTCCAGCAGGTGGCCGGCGGCGCCGGTGTTGCGCATGTCCAGGGCGGCGGCCACGGCGTGCTCCTTGATGAGCTCGTGCGCGGTCTCGCGGCCGACGCCGGCCCGGACGGCGGCCATCAGCATCTTGGTGGTGGCCAGGAACGGCAGGTAGCGGTCCAGCTCGGCCCCGATGACGGCGGGGAACGCGCCGAACTCGCCGAGGACGGTGAGCATGGTCTCGGCCAGGCCGTCGAACGCGAAGAACGCGTCGGGCAGCGCGACGCGGCGCACCACCGAGCACGACACGTCGCCCTCGTTCCACTGGTCGCCCGCCAGCTCGCCGGTCATCGCGGCGTAGCCGCGCAGCACCACGGCCAGGCCGTTGACCCGTTCGCAGGAACGGGTGTTCATCTTGTGCGGCATGGCGCTGGAGCCGACCTGGCCCTCCTGGAAGCCCTCGGTGACCAGTTCGTGCCCGGCCATCAGCCGGATCGTGGTGGCCAGGCTGGAGGGCGCGGCGGCCAGCTGGACCAGCGTGGTGAGGACCTCGTAGTCCAGGGACCGGGGGTAGACCTGGCCGACGCTGGTGAGGCGGGTGGCGAAGCCCAGGTGGGCGGCGACGCGGTCCTCCAGGGCGTCCAGCTTGGCGACGTCGCCGCCGAGCAGGTCGAGCATGTCCTGGGCGGTGCCCACCGGGCCCTTGACGCCGCGCAGCGGGTAGCGCGACAGCAGATCGGTGAGGCGCGCGTACGCGGCGAGCAGTTCGTCGGCGGCGGTGGCGAAGCGCTTGCCGAGGGTGGTGGCCTGGGCGGCGACGTTGTGGGACCGGCCGGCCATGACCAGCGCGGCGTGCCGGGCGGCGAGGTCGGCCAGGCGGGCCAGCAGCGCCACGGTGCGGTCCCTGACGATCAGCAGGCTGTCGCGGACCTGCATCTGCTCGACGTTCTCGGTGAGGTCGCGGGACGTCATGCCCTTGTGGACGTGCTCGTGCCCGGCCAGGTCGTTGAACTCCTCGATGCGGGCCTTCACGTCGTGCCGGGTGAGGCGCTCGCGCTCGGCGATGGAGGAGAGGTCCACCTTGGCGGCGACGCGTTCGTAGTCGTCGGCGACGCCGGGCGGGACGGGGACGCCGAGCTCGGCCTGCGCGCGCAGCACGGCCAGCCACAGCCGCCGCTCGGCCACGATCTTGTGCTCGGGGGACCACACCCGCACCAGCTCCGGTGAGGCGTAGCGGGCGGCGAGGACGTTGGGAATGCGCGGCTTGGCGGTCACGTCGGCCCAGTCTATTCAGACGGCCGCGGCCGCCCGCACCGGACCCGCCGGTGCGGACGGCCGCCTGGGCCCGGGCCGCCGGTCAGCGGCTGGCCAGGGCCTCGGTGTCGTAGACCTTGACCTCGGGGGCGCCGTCGCCGCCGCGCCGGCGGCGCAGGCGCTCCTTGGTGCGCTCGACGATGGTGTACAGGGTGGGGACCAGCACCAGGGTGAGCAGCGTGGAGGACACCAGCCCGCCGATCACCACGACGGCCAGCGGCTGGGAGATGAACCCGCCCGAGCCGGTCAGGCCGACCGCCATCGGGGTGAGGGCGCAGATGGTGGCGATGGCGGTCATCAGGATGGGCCTCAGGCGCCGCCTGCCGCCCTCCATGACCGCCTCCACCACGCCCAGGCCCTGTTCGCGGTACTGGTTGATCAGGTCGATCAGCACGATGGCGTTGGTGACCACGATGCCGATCAGCATGAGCATGCCGATCAGGGCGGGCACGCCGAGCGGGGTGTCGGTGATCCGCAGCAGGCCGATGGCGCCGGTCGCGGCGAACGGGATGGACACCAGCAGGATCAGCGGCTGCACGAAGCTGCGGAACGTCGCCACCATGATCATGAAGACGATGGCGATGGCGGCCAGCATGGCCAGGCCGAGCTGCCCGAAGGCCTCGTTCTGGTCGGCGCTGACCCCGCCGATGGTGTAGGTGACGCCGGCGGGCAGGGTGAGCGTCCCCATCTTCTCGGTGATCTTGGCGGTGACGGCGCCCAGGTCGCTGGCGGTGGCGGCGGCCGACACCGAGGCGGTGCGGTTGCCGTCCTGGCGGGTGATCTGGGTGGGCCCGGCGACCTCGCGCACCTCGGCCACGGCCGACAGCTTCACCAGCCCGGTGGCGCCGGCGAGGTTCAGCCCCCGCACCGCCGCCAGGTCCTCGGGGGCGCTGCCGACGCGCAGGATCAGGTCGTTGGGGCGGCCGTCCAGGGTGATCTGGCCGACCGGCGCGCCGCGGAACGCCTGGGCGACCTGCTGGGCGACGCCCGCCTCGGTGAGGCCCTTGGCGGCGGCCTTGGCCCGGTCGACCCGCACCTCGATCCGCGGGGCGCTGCTCTCCAGGTTGGACGACACGTCACGCAGGCCCTCAACGCCCTTCAGCGCCGCCAGCACCGCGTCGGAGCCGGACTTCAGCGCCGCCTGGTCGGGGCCCTGCAGCACGACCTCGGCGCGGTCGGAGGAGAACCCGCCGCCCTGGCCGCCGACGGTGACCTCGCCCACGCCCGACAGGCGCGACACCCGTTCGCGCAGCGTGTCCTGCAGCACGGGGGTGTCCACGCCCTCGGCCACGGTCACCGAGTACGACACCCGGTCGGACATGCCGCCGCCGAGCGCGCCGCCGAGGCCCCCGCCGCCGCCCACGTTCACCTGGTAGGACGCGACGCCGTCGATGGACGCCAGCACCTCCTCCACCTTCTTGGCGGCGGCGTCGGTGGTGGCCAGGTCGGTCCCGGCCGGCATCTTCTGGTTCATCGAGATGGTGTCCTGGCCGGAGGAGTCGATGAAGTTGGTCTTCAGGCCCGGCGCCAGGCCGATCGTGCCGATGAACACCACCAGCCCGATCAGCAGCGTCGTCAGCCGGCGGCGGGTGGCGAACCGCAGCACCGGCAGGTAGGCCCGCTGCAGGGGGCTGCGCAGCTCCTTGGCCTCGGCCTCGGCCCGCATCGCCGCCGCCTGCTCGGGCTCCAGCGCCGGGGCCTTGAGGAACCAGTACGCCAGCACCGGGATGACGGTCAGCGACACCAGCAGCGAGGCCAGCAGCGCCACGGTGACGGTGATGGCGAACGGCGCGAACAGCTGCCCCACCATGCCGCCGACGAACGCGATCGGCGCGAACACCGCGACCGTGGTCAGCGTGGACGCGGTCACCGCGCCGCTGACCTCCCGCACGGCGCGCAGCACCGCCTGCCGCTTGGGCTCGCCGTAGGCAAGATGGCGTTTGATGTTCTCCAGCACCACGATCGAGTCGTCCACCACCCGCCCGATGGCGATGGTGAGGGCGCCCAGGGTGAGCAGGTTCAGCGAGTAGTCGCCCACCCACAGGGCGATCAGCGCGATCACCACCGACATCGGGATGGACACCGCGGTGACCAGGGTGGAGCGCACCGACAGCAGGAACAGCAGGATGACCAGGACCGCGAACACCAGGCCGAGCAGGCCCTCGGTGGACAGGTCCTCGATGGACCGCTCGACGTAGGGGGCCTGGTCGAACACCACGGTGATCTCCGAGGCGTCGCCGAGCGCGCGGGTCAGGCCGGCCAGCTCGGCCCGCACGTCGTGCGAGATGCGCACCGCGTTGCCGTCGGGGGTCATGGTGATGGAGATGCCGAGGCTGCTCTTGCCGTTGGTGCGGGTGATGGAGGTGGCGTCGGACGGCCGCTGCTCGATGGTGGCGACCGAGCCCAGCTTCACCGGCTTGCGCGCGGCGGCGGGGCGGACCGGCGCGCCGGGGATCGCGGACGCGGCGCCCGCGGTGGCGCCGGCGGCGGGGCGGCCCTGCTGGGTGCGCGCCGGGGTGGCGGGCGCGGCCGGGGCCTGCGGGGTCAGGTACAGGTTCTTCAGGTCGTCGATGGTGGCGACGCGCTGCCCGATCTGCACGGTCAGCGACTTGCCGTCCTTGGTGAGCGTGCCCGCCGGGACGGGGGTGCCGTTGGCGCGCAGCACCTCGGGGATCGCCGCCGGGGACAGGCCGAGCATGGCCATCTTCCCGAGGTCGGGGGTGATGACGACGGTCTGCGCGCGGGCGCCGGACACCGCCACCTCGCGCACTCCCTCGATCGCCTGCAGCTGCGGCACCGCGATGCGCTCCAGCTTGTCCAGCATGGCCTGCTGGTCGCCGCCGTCGCCGATCGCCAGCACCATCACCGGGATGTCGTCGGTGTTGCCCGCCACCACCGTGGGGTCCACCCCGGCGGGCAGCTGGGGCCGCACCCGGATGATCGCCTGCTGCATCTTGCCGACGGCCGCCTCGATGTCGGTGCCGTACTCGAACGACACCGACACCTGGGCGCGGCCCTCACGGGACACCGAGGTGATCTTGGTGACGCCCGCGATGCCCTGGAGGCCCGCCTCGATGGGCTTGGCGACCTGCTCCTCGACGATGTCCGGCGACGCGCCCTGGTAGGGGGCCACCACGAACGCTCCGGGGAAGGACAGCGACGGCAGCAGCTGCTGCTTCAGTGACGGGATCGCGAAGACGCCGAACACGCTGATCACTAGAGCGACCATGATGACGAGGCTGCGGTTGGCGAGGCTCAGCCTGGCCAGAGCGGTCATGAGGGGGCCTTCCGGACGGTGACGCTGAAGAGGATTTCGGCAATGCTAACACTTCGCACGATACGAATATTTAGCCCGGCCATGAACTCCTGGTAACCTTGGTCGCGCATGGAGCGAAAGGTGACCGTGGACGCTGAGAGAGAAGAGCTGATCGCCCGGATCGGCGAGTCGCAGCACGCCCTCGGCCGGGCCTTCGCCCACGACCGCTCCATGCCGCTGCTGGCCAGCAACCTCACCATGCAGCAGCTCAAGGTCGCCCTCATCCTCGCCCACCGCGGATCCACCCCCGGCCAGGAACTCGCCCACACCCTCGGCGTCGGGCTCGGCACCGTCACCGGCATCGTCGACCGCCTGGCCGCCCAGGGCCTGGTCACCCGCCGCGAGGACCCCAGCGACCGGCGGGTCCGCCTCGTCGAGCTCACCGACGCCGGCCGCCGCATGACCGAGCAACTCGCCGACGCCGGCATGGCCGGCTACCGCCGCCTGCTGGACCGCCTGGACACCGACACCCTCCGCCGCCTCGACGAGGTCATGCGCGAACTGCGTAACGCCGTCACCGACCTGTACGGCACCATGTGACCGGCCGGTGAAGGGGTGGTGCTACGTTCTGGCGCCATGCATTCCTCTACCGGCGGCGCGCCGTATCTGCATCGGCTGTTCTCACTGGAGGGGCGCACGGCCCTGGTCACCGGGGGGAGCTCCGGTATCGGGTACGCCATGGCGGAGGCGATCGGGTGCGCGGGGGCGGCGGTGGTGCTGGTCGCGCGGCGGGAGGCCGAGCTGGCGGCGGCGGTGGAACGGCTGCGGGGGCAGGGGGTGGACGCGCACCCGCTCAGCGCCGACCTCGGCGACGGGGCGGCGGTGCGGGAGGTGTGCCGCCGGGCGGACGGGTTCGCCGGGGAGATCGGCATCCTGGTCAACGCCGCCGCCAACAACATCCGCCGGCCCATGGGTGAGCTGACCGAACAGGACTACGACGCCACCGTCCGCGTCAACCTCACCGCCCCCTACCTGCTCGGCGCCCACTTCGGGCCGCGGATGGCGGAGCGCGGCTGGGGACGCATCATCAACGTGGGCTCCCAGCAGGCCATCAGCGCGTTCGGCGACAGCGGCGTCTACGGCGTCAGCAAGGCCGCCCTCGCCGGCCTCACCCGCTCGCAGGCCGAGGCCTGGTCCGGGCACGGCGTGTGCGTCAACACGGTGATGCCCGGCTTCGTGCTCACCCCCCTGACCGCGGCCGTCCAGGCGGAACCCGGCCGCGTGGAGGCACTGGCCGCCCGCTCCATGACCGGCCGCAACGGACTCCCCGGCGACTTCGCCGGCGTCGCGGTCCTGCTCGCCGGAGACGCCGCCTCGTACATGACCGGCCAGTCGGTGTACGTCGACGGCGGCTTCTCCGTCCACTGACCCCTCACCCCTCCCCCGACATCGACGACGTGGGATGATTGTGCAGGTCAGGTGGCCTTTGGGCCTGTTCCCCTCCTGGCAGGGCGAAAAGGGGGACGGGCCATGGACATCACGCCTGAGGCGGTCGTCATTCCCAAGGAGACCGGCCACCTCGAACAGGGCAGGTACGGCCCCGTCTTCCCCAGGACCCCGGCGTGCCACGGGTTCACCATCGTCGCCGGCGTCAAACCGGGACGGGCCGCGGCGATCAGGGACCACGGTCACGCGCTGGCCAAGGCACTGGAGGACGATCCGTACCTCCTGGCCCCGCTCAAGCTGCACTACCTGCGCTGGGTGCTCTTCGACGACGACACCCGCTTCATGTACCAGGGCATCTTCGACACCGACTTCGACAAGTACACCGAGGACGCCATCGCGCTGTTCAGCAGGGCGGGGGTGAACACCGCGTTCGAGAACCTCGAAGGGTTCCCCGAGGACTGGAGGACCAACCCCGAGGCGTTCGTCAGGTTCGTCCGCGAGCACCAGTGCCCGAGCTTCGTCGAGTACGGCGAGTACCCGTACGTCACCGCCGACGAGATCAAGAAGGCGCTGCGGATCAAGAACGCCCTGTCGGAGATGCTCGACCAGCTGCAGTGACAGGGGCCGCCTGCTCCGCCGTGGGCTCCGGAGGCGACATGAACGACCACCCGACCGCACGCACCTACAACCAGAACCATGTGCCGCGCGGGTACACCCCCGGCCGGCGGCGGGTGAGCGTCTACGTCTCGTGGAGCTATCCCGCCGAGGCAGGCCGCCACCCGGCCGAGCTGGACAACCGGTTCTCCACCATGACCGAGGTGCGGCGCGCGGCCTGGCCGGCGTACGAGGACCCCAAGTGGTCGGACCCGCTGCGGTTCCAGCAGGGCATCGCGGGAGGGCTGGAGTTGTTCTTCCTGGGCTGGCTGCTGTTCCAGCGGTTCACCGCGGAGACCACCGGACACCCCGTGCCCGTGTACCAGCGCGTCGACCAGGCCGGGTTCCGCACCGTGCTGGACGAGCGGGTGCTCGACGACACCGACACCCTGCTCGTGTTCGGGCTGGACCACATGATCACCGGCCAGGACGCCGAACCCGGGGAGGTCGAGGCGCTGCGGCGGTTCCTCACCCGGGAAGGGACGTGCCTGGTCCTCGGGCCGCACCACGAGGTAGGGGCGTCGGACGACCTGGCCGTGCGGGACGCCGAGTACCACCATCACGGCGACCCCCTGGTTCCCCGGCAGCAGCGCTTCGCCCGGTACGTCCGGGGCCTCATGCGCGGGCTCGGCGTGCCGGTGGAGAACCGCTACGGGCTGCGCCCCGCGGTGCCCGAGCGGGGAGCGAACACCAGCGCGCCGCTGTCCGTCGCCAGGGACCTCGACACCAGGGGATGGCTGGACGGCGTCACCGCCTTCAACTTCCACATGCACCTGCCGCACTACGCCGTGACGAGCGACGGCCCGGACGTCGTGCACGTGCTGGGCAGGCAGCCGATCGACATGTCCCGCCCGCCGCACCCCTTCACCGAGGCCGGCCACACCGAGTTCAACAGGATCCTCTGGATGCCCCCCGCCGGGTGGCGCGCCGGCGACGTGCTCCTGGCCGACTCCACGCTCTTCAGCGCGCTGTTCGGCATCGACGACAGCCTGCGCGCCTTCTGGAGGAACATCGTCTCGGCCAGGTAGCACCACGACGGGGAGGGCGTATCGGTGACGGGGGGGACGCGTGCCGTGCTCGAACTCGACGACATCCAGCGCGGGGTTCTCAGCCCCCGGCCGACCCCGTACGCGGCGGCCTACATCCTGTTCCGCGTCGACGAGCGCGCGCACGGGCGGGAGCTGATGCGGCGCGTCAGCACGGTGGTGACCTCGGCGGCCGGCGCGGCGAGCCCTCTCGGCGAGACCTGGATCAGCGTCGCGCTCACCTGTCACGGCCTCAGGGCGCTGGGCGTGCCGCGCGAGGCGCTGGACACCTTCGCGTGGGAGTTCCGCCAGGGGATGGCCGCCCGGGCCACGACGCTGGGCGACACCGGCGACAGCGACCCGCGGAACTGGGAACCGCCGCTGGGCACGCCGGACGTCCACGTGGTGCTGGTGGCCCTGGCGCCGTGCGCGGCCCGGCTGGAGGCGGCCCTCGACCGCGCCCGCCCCGCCTTTCACGCCCTGCCCGGCGTCACCGCGATCTGGCGGCAGGACTGCCACGCGCCGCCCACCGCGACCGAACCCTTCGGCTACCGCGACGGCATCAGCCACCCGGCCGTCGAGGGCAGCGGCATCGCCGGGTCCAACGCGCTGGAGACACCGCTCAAGGCCGGGGAGTTCGTGCTCGGCTACCCCGACGAGCTCGGCGGTGTGCAGACCCTCCGGCCCGAGGTGCTGGGACGCAACGGCGCCTACGCGGCCTTCCGCAAGCTCCACCAGCGCGTCGCCGCCTTCCGCCGCTACCTGAAGGACAACGCCACCGGCGCCGGGGACGAGGAACTGCTGGCCGCCAAGCTCATGGGCCGCTGGCGCAGCGGCGCGCCCCTCGCGCTCAGCCCCCTGCGCGACGATCCCGCCCTCGGAGCCGACCCGAGCCGCAACAACGGCTTCCTGTACGAACGGGACGACCCCGCCGGATTCGTCACCCCCGGCGGCTGCCACATCCGCAGGGGCAACCCCCGGGACGCGGCGGTGGCGGGCGAGCCCAGGCTGCACCGGATGATCAGGCGCGGCACCGCCTACGGCCCGCCGCTGCCCGACGGCGTCCTCGCGGACGACGGCGCCGACCGCGGGCTGATGTTCGCCTTCATCGGCGCGCACCTGGCACGGCAGTTCGAGTTCGTCCAGTCCCAGTGGATGAACGACGGCGTCTTCTTCGGCGCCGCCGGCACGAAGGATCCCATCGCCGGGTCCGGCGAAGGGACCGGCGACTTCACGATCCCCCGCAGGCCCCTACGGCGCCGCCTGCGAGGAGTCCCCCGGTTCGTGGTCACCCGCGGCGGCGAGTACTGCTTCATGCCCTCACTGAGCGCCCTGCGCTGGCTCGGCGACCTCGACGACTGACCCGCGGCCGCCGCCCGATGGGCTGTCCGATTGCGGACAGGTTTGTGGAGGTGGTGTGCGGAGCGCTGCACCGACTCCCGCCCTTTACAATGTAGATCACGGTATGGAGTGTGCGGCGCGGACCGTTGGGCAGGGCGACAGGAGCCCACGAATCGCCTACGAGCCGAGCCCGCCGCCTACCCCTCCCTCGCCGCCCGCCAGGAAATCGAATATGTAGCACGATGTGTACTGGAAACATGACATTTAGTCGGTTTTTTCCTGGGCTTTGGCGGCGCGTCACCGGCGGCGGGTGATGCTCGTTGTGGAGGAGGTAATCCGTGACGCACAACACCATCCGCCCCCGCATCGTGGTCGGCGTGAGCAACACCCCCGCCGCCGCGGCCGCGTTGCGCTGGGCGCTCGGGGAGGCACGGCTGCGGGACGCGGAGGTCGTCGCGGTGCACGCCTGGCAGTGGTCGGGCAAGCATCGCGCGTCGTACGCCCCCATGGGCAGCTGGCGTTCCCCGGACGAGGAGTACGAGGCGGCCCGCGAACGGGCCCGGCGGGTCGTCGGCCGGGTGTCGCCGGGACTGGACCCCGTGGTGGCGCAGGGGCCGCCCGCCCAGGTGCTGCTGGAACACGGCGCGGGCGCGGCCATGCTGGTGCTCGGCGTCCGCGCCGCCGACCCCGGCACCCCGGCGCCCGCTCCCCCGGTGGTCGCGGCCTGCGTCATGGCCGCCCTCTGCCCGGTGGTCGTCATCTCCGCCCGCGCCGCCGGCGCGTCCGCCTTCCGCCCCTACGACGTGACCCTCAGCGGAGCCCCCATCGGCTGAGCGGGACGGCCCCGGCGGCCGTCACGAGGTGAGCGGCGCCGGGCGGGGGCCGTCGTACAGCGCGGCCAGGCGGGTCACCGCCTCGGTCATGTGGTCGCGCAGTTCGGGGGGGCCGAGCACCTCCAGGTCGGGGCCCATGCGCAGCAGCAGCCAGCAGGCGTGGCGCAGGGACTCCACCGGGAGGCGCAGGCGGCGCCAGCCGTCGGCGTCGGGAGGCTCGGCGGTCTCCAGGGCCGTCTCGGCGGGGCGGTTGCCGACGGTGACGCGGAGCATGCCCTCGGCGCCGGGGGCCAGGCGCACCAGGGCCTCGGCGGTGTACATGCGCTCCTTGAACTCGGAGGCGTAGCCGCGCCAGAAGCCGGCCAGGTCGAAGCCTTCGGGGCGGGTGAAGTGGCCGGGCATCAGCTCCGCCGAGAGGATGCGTGAGACGCGGTAGGTGCGCGGCTCGGCGCCCTCGGGGGCGGCGATCATGTACCAGGAGCCGCCCTTGAGCACCAGGCCGTAGGGGCGGACCTCCCGCTCGACCTCGGCGGGGCCCCAGCGGCGGTACACCATGCGCAGCCACCGCTCGTCCCACACCGCGTCCGACACCGGGCCGAGCCAGGGCACCTCGTCGGCGTCGCGGTACCAGCCGGGCACGTCCAGCAGGAACCTCTGGCGCATCCGGGAGGCGTGCGAGCGCGGCTCGGGCGGCAGGGCGGCCAGCATCTTGAGCTCGGCCGCGGCGGCCACCTCGGCCAGGCCCAGCTCGGCCGCCGGGCCGGGCAGGGCGGCCAGGAACAGCGACGACGCCTCCTCGGCGGTGAGGCCGTTGAGGCGGGTGCGGTAGCCGTCCAGCAGGCGGTACCCGCCGGCGGGCCCGCGGTCGGCGTACACCGGGACGCCGGCCGACGACAGGGCCTCCACGTCGCGGTAGACGGTGCGGACCGACACCTCCAGCTCCCGTGACAGCTCGGTGGCCGTCATGTGGCCACGGGTCTGCAGGAGCAGCAGCAAGGACAGCAGGCGGCCGGCGCGCATGGGTCACAGTCTCCCCCATCGTTTGCAAACGAACATAAGTCATGTTCATATGAACATATGGACCGTTTGCGGGCGATCATGGACGCCCTCACCACAGCCGACAGCGTGTCGGTCGCCGACCTGGCGGCCCAGCACGGCGTGTCGGAGATGACCATCCGCCGCGACCTTGACGAGCTCGCCCAGCAGGGCGTGGTCCGGCGGATCCGGGGCGGCGCGCAGAGCCTGCTGCTGCGCGGCGAGGAACCGCCGTTCGGGGTGCGCGAGCACGACGCCACCGAGGCCAAGCGGCGCATCGGGGCCGAGGTGGCGCGGCTCATGGCCGACGGCGAGGCCGTCGTGCTGGACGGCGGCACCACCGCCCTGGAGGTGGCCCGCGCCGTGCACGACCGCAGGCTCACCATGCTGCCGCTGTCGCTGCAGTCGGTGCAGGCCCTGGCCGGGGCGCCCCGGATCCGGCTGGTGCTGCCCGGCGGCGAGGTGCGGCCCGGGGAACTCAACATCACCGGGCCGCTCACGGTGAACACCATCCGGTCGCTGCGGTTCGACACCGCCGTCATCGGGTGCTGCGGCCTGTCGGCCGAGCACGGCATGACCGCCCACGACCTGGAGGACGTCGCGGTCAAGCAGGCCGCCATCGCCTCGGCCCGCCGGGTCGTGGTGGCCGCCGACTCCCAGAAGTTCCGCCAGACCGCCTTCGCCGCGGTGTGCCCCGCGAGCGGCATCGACGTGCTGGTCACCGACGAGCGGATCCCCCGCGACCAGCACGACGCCCTCGTCGCCGCCGGAGTCGCCGTCCGGATCGCCCCATGAGGACACCCGACCCTGCGACCATCGGCCAGAGTCCCACCGTCACCACCCCGCCCTCCCCCATCGGCGCCCTCAAAGGACGCCCCGACACCCTTGACGGTCACATGACGACTCCCGCGCCCGGCACGGCCCCCGCCTCATCGACGCGCGCCACCGCGCCCCCCGGCGCGGCCCCCCACCCCCCGCCCGGCGGCGACCCGCCCTTGTCAGGCGACGGCGCCGCGCCGCCGCCGGCACCGCTCCCGGCCACCGGCACCGCCGGCGGGGAGCTGCGGCGGGCGCGGATCGCGGTGTACCTGCTGTTCCTCACCTCCGGGGTCGCCGTCGGGGTGTGGACCGCGCGGATCCCCGCGCTGAAGGAACGCCTGCAGATCGGCGAGGGCGAGCTGAGCGTGGCGCTGCTCGCCATCGCGGGCGGCGCCTTCATCGGCATGCAGATCGTCGGCCCCCTGGTGGACCGGCTGGGCACCACCCGGGTGCTGACCCCCGTCGCGTTCGCGCAGGTGCTGGTGCTGCTGCTCCCCGCCGCCATGCCCTCGCTGTGGACGCTGATCGCGGCGCTGCTGGTGTTCGGCGCGGTGCTCGGCATGCTGGACGTGTCCATGAACGCCAACGCCGTCCAGGTGGAACGCCGCCACGGGCGGCCGATGATGTCGTCCTTCCACGCGGTGTTCAGCATCGGCGGGTTCCTCGGCGCGGCGCAGGGCGGCCTGTTCGCCTACGCCGGGATCGGGCCGTGGACCACCCTGGCGGCCGCGGCGGCGGCCCTGACCGTCCCGGTGGTGCTGGCCGCCCGCTGGGTCCTGCGCGTGGGGCCCGAGCCCCGGCGGCCGGGCGCGCGGGGCCGGGTGCGGGTGCGCGAGGTGCTGTTCCTCGGCGCGCTGGCCTTCTGCTGCCTGGTCGGGGAGGGCGCCGCCGCCGACTGGGGATCGGTGTACCTGCGCGAGGACCTCGGCGGGTCGCAGGGGTTCGCGGCGGCGGCCTACGCCGCGTTCTCGATCACCATGACCGCCGGGCGGTTCGCCGGCGACCGGCTGGCCGCGTGGCTCGGCCCGGTCACCCTGGTCCGCTGCTGCGGAATCCTGGCCGGGGCCGGCCTCGGGGCAGGCCTGCTCGCCGCGCACCCGGTCGCCGCGGTGGCGGCGTTCGCCTGCTTCGGCGCCGGGCTGTCGTGCACCGTCCCGCAGGTGTTCTCCGCCGCGGGCAACCGCGACCCCGCCCGCGCCGGCCAGGCACTGGCCCGCGTCGCCGGGCTCGGCTACCTCGGCATGCTCGCCGGCCCCGTGCTGATCGGCGCGATCTCCGAGGTCGTCGGGCTGCCCGCCGCGCTGGCCGTCCCCGCCGTCCTGGCGCTGTTCGTCGCGGTCACCGCCGGCGCGGTCCGGCCGGCCGCCGCGGGCAGGGAACCCGCCCCGGCCGCCTGACCGCCGGGCCGGGCCACCGTCCCGGCACACGTCACCGCCCACCCGGGGACCCTGCGCGCCGTGCCGGGTCCCCGCACGCGTGCGGGGACGCCGCGAACGTCATGCGGGTGGCGGCGCGGCGGACCCGGATCCCCGCACCCGCGTGCGGGGGCCGTTCACATCGAAGATCGAAGGAGGGGTCAGATGTCTTCGCCCGGGTCGTCGCCGGGGCCGGTGGGGCGGGGGGTGACCTCGCCGCTCTCGCCGGGGGACGGGCTGGGGGACGGTTTGAGGGTCTCGCTGGGGGACGGCACCGGAGGCGGGGTGGGGACGTACATGGTGGGCGGGAGGGGACGGCCGGGGCCGGGGGGCTCCTCCTCCCGGCCGAGCAGCAGCCAGGCGATGGCGACCGCCAGGACCAGCAGGGCGACCAGCGCGGACAGGGCCACCATGACGGCGCGCCTGGTCTCGGTGGGCGGCGGCGCGGGCGGCGGGGGCAGCGGGACGGCGGGCACCCGGTCGCCCAGCCAGTAGGGCACGAAGTCGGGACCGTGGGCGTCGCCGATCAGGGTGCCGGTGATCATGACCGAGGCGAGGAACCACGACGCGCCCTGGTCGCCCGGGGTGTACGGCACCGCGACCCACGGCGCGGAGCCCTCGTCCATCGCGATGATCCGCGGCGCGCCCGTCGGCGCCCGGCCGCGGGCCCTGGCCACCCACCCGAGCACACCGCCGCGGCGGGCCTGGCGGGCGGCGGTCAGGAAACGCTCCCTGGCGGCGGCGTCCATGGCGGCGCCCCTGGTCAGCAGCGCGACCGAGACCGCGCGGCCCCCCTCGTCCTGCGCGAGGTACACGAACCCGGTGGGCAGGGTCTGCAGCCTCGCCTGGACGACATAGGGTCCCAGCCGGGGCGGATCGCCGTACTGGAGCGGAATGGCCACGCTGACATGAAAGCACACCCCAGCACCTGGCCCGGCCATGATCACACCGAGGCCCGGCGCCTTACCTCCTCCATACACCGGGTCGATCATCATGGACGTGCTGTGCACTTTGTCCCGTGGTGCTGCGGGCCGGTGTGGGGGCACCGGCCGGAGACCGGCGGGGAACCTTCGGGCGCACCGTGCCGGTACCGTGCACCTTTGCTTCCGGTTTGATGGAATGGGCCGCATGACCGTTGCCGAAGAACGCAGTGGCGGAAGCGGGCCCGAGGAGGGCGCCGACGCCGATCTGGGGCTGCTGCAGCAGGCCTTGTCGGAGGTCCGGCGTGTCATCGTCGGCCAGGACCACATGGTGGAGCGGCTGCTGGTGGCCCTGCTCGCCCGTGGTCACTGCCTGCTGGAGGGCACGCCCGGCGTCGCCAAGACGCTGGCGGCCTCCACGCTCGCCACCGTGGTGGGCGGCACCTTCGCCCGTATACAGTTCACCCCCGATCTGGTGCCCAGCGACATCGTGGGCACCCGGGTGTATCACCCTTCGAGCGAGAGTTTCGACATCGAGCTCGGGCCGGTGTTCGCCAACTTCGTCCTCGCCGACGAGGTCAACCGGGCCCCGGCCAAGGTGCAGTCGGCGCTGCTGGAGGTGATGGCCGAACGCCAGGTCACACTGGCCGGCCGCACCCACCCGCTGCCCAAGCCGTTCGTGGTGCTGGCCACCCAGAACCCGGTGGAGTCCGAGGGGGTCTACCCCCTGCCCGAGGTGCAGCGCGACCGGTTCCTGTTCAAGGTCAGGGTCGGGCACCCCACCGCCGGGGAGGAGCTGGAGATCCTGCACCGGATGAGCGTGTCCCCGCCGCTGCCGGGGCGGGTGCTGGACCCCGACCGCCTGATGGCCCTGCAGAAGCTCGCCGACCAGGTGTCGGTGCACCAGCTGGTCGCCGACTACGTGGTGCGGCTGGTCATGGCGACCCGCTCCCCCGCCGAGTACGGCCTGCGCCACCTGGAGGAGGCCATCGAGATCGGGGTGAGCCCGCGCGCCACCCTCGGCCTGGTGTCCGCCGGGCGGGGCCTGGCCCTGCTGCGCGGCCGTGACTACCTGCTGCCCGACGACGTGCGCGACGTCGCGGTGGACGTCATCGGGCACCGGCTGATGCTCACCTTCGACGCCCTGGCCGACGGCGTGGAGCCCGAGGAGGTGGTGCGCCAGATCCTCGCGTCGGTGCCGCCGCCCCTGGTGGTCTGGAACCAGGCCCAGCGGTGACCGCCGCCAAGGCCTCAGAGAACGTACCCTCCGCGCACCCCGGGCAGCCGCCCGAGCAGGTGGAACGTCCCCTCGGCACCGGCGGCGGGCACGGGCCCGAGCACGCGCTGCGGCGGCTGGAGCTGACCGTGGTGCGGCGCCTGGACGGCCTGCTGCAGGGCCAGCACCAGGGCCTGCTGCCGGGCCCGGGCAGCGAGCCGGGCGACAGCCGGATGTACGTGCCCGGCGAGGACGACGTGCGGCGCATGGACTGGGCGGTCACCGCCCGCACCCAGGTCCCGCACGTGCGGGACCTGATCGCCGACCGCGAGCTGGAGACCTGGGTGCTGGCCGACCTGTCGCCCAGCATGGACTTCGGCACCGCCGACATGGAGAAACGCGACCTGGTGATCGCCACGGTGGGGGCCATCGGGTTCCTCAGCAGCCGCATCGGCGACCGCTTCGGGGCGTACGTGGTCCACGGCGACCAGGTGAGCCACATGGCCGCCCGCACCGGCCGCCCCGCGATGTACGCGCTGCTGTCGGCGCTGCTGGACACCCCGCGCGGGCTGCCCGCCACCGGGCCCACCCGCCTCGGCGAGGTCATCCAGACGCTGGCCGCCGCGCGGCGCAGGCGCGGCCTGCGCGTGGTGGTGTCGGACTTCCTGGAGCTCGGGCCGGGCGGCGAGCCGGACGCGGTGCGCACCTGGGAGCGGCCGATGCGCCGACTGGCGGCCCGCCACCAGGTGCTGGCCGTGGAGGTCCTCGACCCGCGCGAGCTGGAACTCCCCGACGTCGGCCTGATCACGCTCACCGACCCCGAGACCGGGCACACCCGGCAGCTCCACCTGACCCCGAAGATCCGCCGCGACTACGCCGAGGCCGCCGCGCGGCAGCGCGAGGCCAACCGGGTGGCGCTGCGCCGCTGCGGCGTCGCCCACCTCGTGCTGCGCACCGACCGCGACTGGGTGTACGACATCGCGCAGTTCACCCTCAGGCACCGGCGGACCGCCCATCTGGCCGGGCGGCATCCCACCAGGAGGGCCGGCACGTGATCTTTCTGTCTCCCGGATGGCTGTGGCTGTTCGCCGGGCTGGCACTGGTCGTGGCGGCGTACGTCGCGGCGCAGTTCGCCCGCCGCCGCTACGCCGTGCGGTTCACCAACCTGGCCCTGCTGAGCTACGTGGCGCCGGAACGGCCCGGGTGGCGGCGGCACGTGCCGGCGGCGCTGTTCCTGGTCATGATGAGCCTGCTGGTGCTGGCCGCGGCGCGGCCGGCCGACGCCACGCGGGTCCCGAGGGACCGGGCCACCATCATCGTGGCGGTGGACATCTCGCTGTCGATGGAGGCCGCGGACGTCACCCCGAACCGGCTGGTCGCCGCCCAGCAGGCGGCCCAGCAGTTCGTCAAGGACCTGCCCGAGCGGTTCAACGTCGGCCTGGTGTCGTTCGCCCGGTCGGCGGCGGTGGTGGTCTCCCCCACCACCGACCACCTGGCGGTGATCACCGCGATCGGCAACCTGTCGACCCGGCCCGGCACCGCGATCGGCGAGGCGGTGTTCAACTCCCTGGACGCGGTGCGCTCGTTCGACCAGCGGGCCGTCACCGACCCGCCGCCGTCGGCGATCGTCCTGCTGTCCGACGGCGACAACACCTCAGGCCGTTCGGTCAACGAGGCGATCCAGGCGGCCGTCGGCTCCCGCGTCCCGGTCTCCACCATCGCCTACGGCACCCCCGAGGGCACCGTCAGCATCGACGGCCGCGACGTCCAGGTCCCGGTCAACAAGACCACCCTGCAGTCCCTGGCCGACGGCACCGGCGGCCGCGCCTACGCCGCCGAGTCCGGCGACCAGCTCCGCGACGTCTACAGCCAGATCGGCACCTCCCTGGGCTTCCGCATCGTGCACCAGGAGGTGGGCCAGTGGTTCACCGTGGCCGGTGTCCTGGTGGGCCTGCTGGTGGCCGCCGCCACCATGCTGCTGGGCGCCCGGCTCCCCTGACGCCGCCCCCCGGCCGATCACGGGCACCGCCGGGGGGTTGGTAACGTCAGTGCACGTGACGTCCAAGCAGGCGGGGGCACAATACTTCGAGGAGCGGCCGGGGGCGGCGGCGCGGCCGGGGACGGTCGACGTGCTGCTGGCCGACGTCCACCTTCGGCTGGCCACCGACAGCGGGGTGTTCTCCCCCGGGCGCCTGGACCCGGGCACCCGGGTGCTGCTGGAGAGCGTCCCGCCGCCGCCCCAGGACGGCGACCTGCTGGACCTCGGCTGCGGGTACGGGCCGATCGCGCTGACCATGGCGTCCCGGGCGCCGTCGGCGACGGTGTGGGCGGTGGACGTGAACCGGCGGTCGGTGGAGCTGTGCGCGCGCAACGCCCAGGCCGTCGGCCTTGACAAAGTAAGGTCACTCCATGTGTCCGAGGTGCCGCCGGACGTCAGGTTCGCGGCGATCTGGAGCAACCCCGCCATCCGCATCGGCAAGCCCGCGCTGCACGCCATGCTCACCCAGTGGCTGGACCGGCTGGCCCCCGGCGGGGCGGCGTACCTGGTGGTGCAGAAGCACCTCGGCGCCGACTCCCTGCAGCGGTGGCTGAACGACCAGGGCTGGCCCACCGACCGCGTCACCTCCCGCACCTCCTACCGCGTGCTGCGCGCCGCCGCCCGCCCGGCCGCCGCGCACCCCGCGCAGGGCTCCCCCACCGACCAGGCCGCCCGCCCGGCCACCGACGAGCAGGAACACTGACACCGATGACCACAGGCACCCGCAGGCAGCTCCGCCAGACCGACGTCAAGCGGCTCAACCGCACCTGGCGCCGCGGCACCGAGAAACGGCTGGCGCTGATCCTGGAGTCGGTGACCGGCCCGTTCAACGTCGGCTCGATCTTCCGCACCGCCGCCGCGTTCGGCGCCGAGCGGATGTGGCTGGCCGGGAACACCACCCCGCCCACCAACCCCAAGGTGCAGAAGACCGCCCTCGGCACCGACCGCCTGGTCCCCTGGGAGGAGGCCGTCCCCCCCGTGGACGCGATCCGCGAGGCCCGCGAGGCCGGCTACACCGTGATCGCCGTCGAGCTCACCGGCGACGCGGTCCCCCTGCACCGGGCCCGGCTGGACCGCGACGTGTGCCTGGTGCTGGGCAGCGAGGACCACGGCTGCTCCCCCGCCGTGCTCCAGGCCGTCGACGAGGTGATCTACATCCCGCAGGTCGGCCGGGTCGGCTCGTTCAACGTGGGCGTGGCCGCCGCGATCGTCCTGTCGGAGACCCGCCGCCAGGAATGGGCCGCCGCCGGCCTCGCCCCGGCCGCGGAGGCGCGCGACGACCGCGGGTGACGGCCGCGCGGGCGGCGTCGTGGCCTCCCGAATGGGAACAACAGGGTGGTTCGTGACCCAAATGTTCACCCAGGTGAGCTGACGTGGTGCCGTTGACGCGGGATACTCCTGGTCGTGCAGCAGCGTTACCCATTCCTTGATCACCCCGGGCCGCTGGCCTTCGCCCATCGCGGCGGGGCCGCCGAGGGCAGAGAGAACACCATGGCCGCGTTCGCCCGGGCCGTCGAGCTGGGATACGCCTACCTCGAGACCGACGCCCACGCCACGGCGGACGGCGTGCTGCTGGCCTTCCACGACCACACCCTGGACCGCGTCACCGACCGGCACGGGCGGGTGGCCGCGCTGCCCTACCGCGAGGTGCGGCGCGCCCTGATCGGCGGCGTGGAGGAGATCCCGCTGCTGGAGGACGTCCTCGGCACCTGGCCAGAGGTCCGGGTCAACATCGACGTCAAGGAGGCCCCGGCGATCGGCCCGCTGGCCGAGGCGATCCGCCGGACCGGCGCCTACGACCGCGTCTGCCTGACCTCGTTCTCCGACATGCGGCTGGCCAGGGCGCGGATGGCCGTGGGCCGCCCCGTCTGCTCGGCGCTCGGGCCGCGCGGCGTGGCCCGGCTGCGCGCCGCCGCCATGGGCTCGGGGTACGGGCGGCTGCTCGGCGGCCTGGCCCGCCTCGGCGTGCCCTGCGCGCAGGTTCCGGTGGGCTTCCGCGGCGTGCGGGTCGCCACCCGCGCCCTGGTGCGCACCGCGCACGCCCTCGGCATGCAGGTGCACGTGTGGACGGTCAACGAGCCCCGGGTGATGGAGGACCTGCTGGACCTCGGGGTGGACGGCATCATGACCGACAACATCTCCGGCCTGCGCGACGTGCTCACCGCCCGCGGCCAGTGGCATCCCCACACCCCCGCGGCCCACGCGTGACCAAGGCCCGCCGCGCCGCCGCGTCCCGCCCCGGGCCCCCCTGAGCACCGCCGCCTGACCGCCCCTCCCCCCGTGACGCCCCCCGCCAAGGCCAGGAAGGCCAGGAGAACCGATGAGCACCCCCGTCCTCGCCGAGGAGACCCCGACGGCGCGCCGGCGCGAGCAGCGCGGCTGGTACTGGTACGACTTCGCCAACTCCGGCTTCCAGACCACGGTGATCACCGTGTTCCTCGGGCCGTACCTGACCGCGCTGGCCGAGAACGCCGCGGGCGGGGAGAACGGCTTCGTCGGGTTCCTCGGCTTCGACTTCCGGGCCAAGGCCTACTTCTCGGCGATCGTCACCATCTCGGTGGTGCTGCAGATCGTCGTGATGCCGATCGCCGGGGCCCTGGCCGACCACACCGGCCGCAAACGCGAGATGCTCGGGGTGTTCGCCTACCTCGGCGCGGTGGCCACCCTCGGCTTCTACTTCGTGGACGGCACGGCGTACGTGCTGGGCGGCGTGCTGTTCATCGTGGCCAACGTCTCGTTCGGCGCGGCCATGGTGGTGTACAACTCGTTCCTGCCGCAGATCGCCGGGGCCGAGGAACGCGACGCGGTGTCCTCGCGCGGCTGGGGGTTCGGCTACCTCGGCGGGTTCCTGCTGCTGGCGGCCAACCTGTTCCTCTACCAGGGCAGCGGGGTGGAGGAGGGCCTGGCGGTGCGGATCAGCCTGGCCTCGGCGGGCGTGTGGTGGGCGGTGTTCACCGTGATCCCGCTGCTGCGCCTGCGCAACCGGCCGGTCGCCTCGCACGACGCCACGCCCGGCCAGGCCGTCACCGGCAGCTTCCGCCAGCTGGGCCGGACCATCGCCGGGCTGCGCCGCTACCCCCGCACCCTGCTGTTCCTGGTGGCCTACCTGATCTACAACGACGGCGTGCAGACCGTCATCTCGTTCTCGGCGACCTACGCCGACCAGGAGCTCGGCCTGGGCAGGACCGTCCAGATCACCGCGATCCTGATGGTGCAGCTGGTCGCGTTCGGCGGCGCGCTGCTGCTCGGGCGGCTGGCGTTCAGGTTCGGCACCAAGCGCACCGTGCTGGTCAGCCTGCTGGTGTGGACCGGCGTGGTCGCCGTGGCGTACTTCCTGCAACCGGGCGCGGCGGTCCAGTTCTACGCCATCGCGTTCCTGATCGCGATCGTGCTCGGCGGGACACAGGCCCTGTCGAGGTCGTTGTACTCGCTGGTGATCCCGCCGGGCAGGGAGGCGGAGTACTTCAGCCTGTTCGAGATCAGCGACAAGGGCTCGGCGTTCCTCGGCTCGCTCACCCTCACCCTGGCCCTGCAGATCACCGACAGCTACCGCTCGGCCATCCTGTCCTTGGTGATCTTCTTCGTGGTGGGTTTCATCCTGCTGGCGATCGTCAACCTGCCCAGGGCGGTGCGGGAGGCCGGCAACGAGGTGCCCGCGCACCTGTAATCACCTGGGCGTCTGTCCTGGGGGCACCCCGGGGCACCCCTGAGGGGGACGGATCGGGCACACGACGCGCAGGACCAACGCGAAAAGCGCGATTGGATCACCCCAAGGGTGGGAATCCATCCACGGTATCAAGCGTTGTAAGCCGTGGAGACCCACCCCTCACAGATGGGGCCCTCAGGAGGCATTGAAACATGGGCGAGCGTGCACTTCGCGGTACCCGGCTCGGAGCCACCAGCTACGAGAACGACCGCAACACCGATCTGGCGCCACGCCAGGAGGTGCCCTACACCTGCCCGAAGGGCCACCGTTTCGACGTGCCCCTTGCCGCCGAGGCGGAGATCCCGGCGACGTGGGAGTGCCGCAACTGCGGCGCGACCGCGCTGAGGGTGGACGCCGAGCAACCCCAGCAGAAAAAAGCGAAGCCGCCACGTACCCATTGGGACATGCTGCTGGAGCGCCGCACGATCGAGGACCTCGAAGAGGTCCTGAACGAACGGCTGGCCATCCTCCGGGCACAACGGCGCAAGAGCGCCTGACCGGCTAGACGCCCCGACCGGCGCGCGCGGGCCACACCAGTGGCCCGCGGGCGCTTTTTCATGTACCGGGACGGTTTTCCTCGGCCGGGCGGCCTCGTCAGCCGGTCTCGGCGGGGAGGGTGCGCAGCAGGCCGGCGATCAGGGCGGCGCGGTCGACGCCGGCGAGGGCCAGGGCGCGGGGGACGGTGCCGACCTCGGCGCGCAGGACGCCGAGCAGCAGGTGCTGCGGGCGCAGGTCCTTCTTGCGGCCGACGCCGGAGAAGCCGCGTTCCAGGGCCAGCTTGGCCGAGGCTCCGAGGTTGTCCGGCAGGGCGCCGGCGGGGGTCGCGCGCGGGAGGTCGAAGGCGCCCAGGGAGACCCCGGCGGCGCCGAGGCTGTGCTCGTACTCGCGGTCCAGGGCGGCGCGGATCGCGCGGTGGTCGAGGCCGGCCGCGCCCAGGACCTCGCGGGTGGCGTCCTCGCCCTCGGCGGCGATCGCCAGCAGCAGGTGGTGGGCCTCGACGGCCGGTGATCCGTCGGCCCGCGCCTCGCGCCGCCCCTGTTCGGTGATCGTGTTGATGTAGTGGTCGATGCCGGCCATGGTCAGCGCCTCCTGAGGGTCACGCCCGCGCCGATGAGCCGCTTGGCGTGCTTCTTGTGGACCGCCTGGCGGGTGACGCCGAGTGCCTCGGCGACCTGTGGCCAGCCCCAGCCGGCCCGCATGGCCCGCTCGACGGCGGCGTCCTCGATCTGGTCGGCCAGGCGCCGCAGGGCCGCCACCGCGGCCAGCGCGTCGGCGGGGTCCGCGGGGACGGATGGCTCGGAGTCGGTCATGCGAGCAACGCTAGTTGACTGATCCCGGATTAGTCAACCCGAGTTGCTAGTGTCGTGGCTCAGGATTCCACGGGAGGGCGCGGCGCGGGACGAGAGCGCTCGTCGCGGGGGGCGGCGGTGCCGTCGTCGACCACCTGGCCGGAGACGACGCGGGCGCCGTCCGGGCGGGCACGGCCACCCGGGGCGGCCTGGCCGGGGAACATCATGCCGAACGGGGTGCCCGCGGTCAGGTGCCGGACGCGGCGGCCGAGGAACCAGGCCAGCAGGCGGCGGGCGATCGGCCGGGTGAAGGGCAGCACGCAGAAGAAACCGGCCAGGTCCGTGAGGAAGCCGGGGGTGAGCAGCAGGGCGCCGCCCGCGACGATCAGCGCGCCGTCGGCCAGCTCGCGGTCGGGCATGCGCCCCGACTGGAGCGACTGCTGCAACGCCCGCCAGGCGCGCCGTCCCTCCCGCCGCACCAGCCAGGCACCGAGCAGGCTGTCCAGGATCAGCAACCCGACGGTCTGCCAGCCGCCGATGACCTGGCCGATCTGGATCAGCACCCAGATCTCCAGCACCGGAACGATCAGGAATCCGAGAAAAAGCAGCACACGCAGCATGGCCTACCATCACCTCGGCATGTACAACGCCGCGCCCCGCCCCCCGGTTCCCGCATCCCGGCTCCGGCCCCCGGGCCCCCGGCGGCGGTGACACCGGCGGGACCGCCGGTCATCCGGCAAGGGTCCACGGCGCGGGCGTACCAGGCCCGCGCCGAGGGGCCTGGTACCGGACGAGCGCCGAGGGTCAGCAGGGGCCGCTCCATTTCACGGACGCCACGTTCCTCCAGATCGTCTTGCCGTATCCCCCGCCCGAACCCCGGTTGAACTTCAGTCCGGCGTTGGAGACGGAGTCGATGACCGTCGAGCGCGGGAGGCAATAGTAAGCACCGGTGTACCAAGTCCCCCAGTAGAGGCGGACGTAGTCACATCCGCCACACAGGTAACCGAAGTTGGCGACCCAGACATTGCGGTTCTTGCATGCCCCGAGGTCGGGGCTGTTTCCATCGTCGTAGCAATAGATGTTCTGATCGTCGGTGTCGACCTCCCAGATGCCGCTGTCCATCCTCGCGGAGGCCGCGCCGGCGGCCGTCGGCGCGAGGAGAGCGGTCGACATGATCACCAGCACGGCCAAGATCACTCGCAGGCTTCTCATTCCGTTTCCCGTCCTGAGCGAATCGACGCGCCACCGATTGGCGCGCTCTCCGGCCGGTGTGATCCGGACGGTACGAGGATCATGAATCTTCATGGCGCGGCCCATCATTGGCACCGCGCGCAGAGCCCTTGACCCCCGGCGCACTCTTCAGAGGTGCCCGCGGCGGTAGTCGCCGGGCGACACGCCGAACGCCTGCTTGAACGCCCGGCTGAACGCCGTCGGGTCCGGGAACCCCCAGCGGGCGCCGATGGCGTGCACCGGCCGCCCGGCGAGTTCCGGGTCGCGCAGGTCGCGGCGGCATCGCTCGAGGCGGCGTTCGCGGATCCACCCGGTGACGGTCATCCCCTGCTCGCGGAACAGCAGCTGCAGGTAGCGCACGGAGATGTTGTGCGCCGCGGCGACCACCGACGGCGACAGCGTCAGGTCGGGCAGCCGTTTCTCGATGAAGTCGAGGATCCTCGGCTGCAGCAGCCGCTGCCCGGCGTCGCGGACCGCGCCGTCCTCGCCGGCGTGACCGGCCAGCGCGACCACGACCAGATCGATGACCACGGTCGCGAGACGCCTTCCGTCGGCCGGGCCGTACGCCTCGGCGGAGCGCATCATCTGCCGGGCGGTGTTCACCATGAGCGCCCCGGTGCCCTGGCCGACCGGCAGGGGCCGCGCCATGACGGAGCCCATCGCCCACGACCTCGGCAGCTCCGACCGGGGCACCTCGACGATGAGGTGCTCCACCGGCCGCCGGTTGACGACCACCCCCGGCCGCGAGGTGTCGATCACCACGAAGTGACCGGTGCCGACGTCGGCCTCCCGGCCGAGGTGGCTGACCCCGAGCCTTCCGCGCAGCGGGATCGTCACGTACAGGCGGCCCGGGTCGGACCTCCGGATCAGCCGGATGGTGCGCGCCGCCCGCAGCGCCGGATAGGCCACGACGGAGATCTGCACCGCGCCGAGGTCGAGCACGCCGACCGCCGCGGTGAAGTCGTCCACGTCGTCGGTGGACACGACGGTGCCGATGAGCGCCTTGGACGTCATCTCGTGCCAGGCCGCGAAGCGCAGCTCGGGAGAGACCTCAGCGGTGTGGAAACGGGCCAGGAACACGGCCGCCCTCCCGCCCGGGAAGCGGCTCGCGTCCGGCCTGCCGTTGATCGGGGGGTGCCGGGTGGACGGCCGAGAATCGGTCGGTTGCCACGAGTCTCAGAGTAGACCCGAAAAGACGCCGATCCCAGTGAGGAAATCACCGCCGGAACGCTCGTCCCCCGTGGTCACGCCCGGCGGGAGCGGTGGCGGCGACATCGGCGCGGCGGCCGCCGCGGCCCTCGCCGCCCGCGGCCCGGCGGCCACGCCGGCGGGCCCTGGAGTCCGCCTCACCCGCTGTGTGCCGCGGTCAGCGGGAGCGGCGCCTCAGGCGGCGGGGCAGGCCTGCGACGCCCCATAAGGTGACGCGCCACAGGGCCTCGGCGACGATGGAGCGGCTCATCTTGCTGGCGCCCACGGTGCGGTCGACGAAGGTGATGGGCACCTCGGTGACGCGCAGGTCGTTGCGGATGGTGCGCAGGGTGAGGTCGACCTGGAAGCAGTAGCCCTCGGACTGCACGTCGCTCAGGCCGATCTTCTCCAGGGTGGAGGCGCGGTAGGCGCGGAAGCCCGCGGTGGTGTCGCGGACCGGCACGCCGAGGACGATCCGGGCGTAGGTGTTGGCGCCGCGGGACAGGAACTCACGGCTGAAGGGCCAGTTGACCACCTTGCCGCCGCGGACCCAGCGTGAGCCGATCACCAGGTCGGCGCCCCCGGCCAGCGCGTCCAGCAGGGCGGGCAGCTGCTCGGGGCTGTGCGAGCCGTCGGCGTCCATCTCGACCAGCACGTCGAAGCCCTCGGCCAGGCCCCAGCCGAACCCGGCGATGTAGGCGGCGCCGAGGCCCTGCTTGGCCGGGCGGTGCAGGACGTGCACGTGGTCGTCGGCGGCGGCCAGCTCGTCGGCCACGTCGCCGGTGCCGTCGGGACTGCTGTCGTCGGCGATCAGCAGGTGCGCCTCGGGGACCGCGGCGCGCAGCCGCGCGGCGATCACCGGGAGGTTCTCCCGCTCGTTGTAGGTGGGCACGATGACGAGCACCCGTCCGAGGGTCCGGTCCATCACCTGTCCTCTCCTCCGATGGTGTCCTTGGGGCGCGGCGCGCGGCGCCGGGCCAGTGCGACGGCGACGGCGGCGGCGCCGGCCAGCAGCAGGGCCCACTCCGGCAGCGGCCCGAGGCGGGTCGCCAGGGTCTCGCCGGTGCGGACCGGGACGTCGAGCACCGCCTTGGCGGTGACCTTCTCGGCGCTGCGCCAGCGGATCTCCCCCGAGGGGTCGACGAAGGCCGAGATTCCGGTGGTGGCGGCGGTGACCACCGCGCGGTCGTGTTCCACCGCCCGCAGCTGCGACATCGCGAGCTGCTGCGGCGGCAGGCCGGTGAGGGCGTAGGTGGCGTTGTTGGTCTGCACGACCAGCGGCGTGCCGCCCGCCTGGACGGTGCTGCGCACCATGTCGTCGAAGGCGACCTCGTAGCACTCCACCGCGCCGACGGTGACCGGGCCCATGGGCAGGGCCCCGACCCGGTCGCCGGCCAGCGACTGCAGCCCGACCAGCTGCACCCGCGAGATGAACTTCTCCAGGATCTCCTTGAACGGGACGTACTCCCCGAACGGCACGAGTTTCCGCTTGTCGTAGTAGGCGCCGGGGCCGGTCGCCGGGTCCCACACGATGCCCCGGGTGTGGCGGTGCTCGCCGTCGGGGGTGACCACCACGGCGCCGACCAGCACCGGCACGCCGATGTCGCGCACGGCCGCGTCGATGGTCTGGCGGGCCTCGGCGCTGCGGTAGGGGTCGATGTCGGTGGAGTTCTCCGGCCAGACCACGATGTCGGGGCGCGGCATCCGCCCGGCCCGCACCTCCTGCGCCATCTCGTGGGTGACGCGGGCGTGGTTGCCGAGCACGACGGCGGGCTGATCGCCGAGGAAGCCCATGCCCTCGCCGGGCACGTCCCCCTGCACCACGCCCACCCGGACGACGCGGCCCGCCTCGGCGCCCGGCCGGGGCACGGCGAACCCGAGCAGCGGGACGGCCAGCGCGCCCGCCAGCAGCAGGGCGGCCGGGCGCAGCACGCCCGGCGCCGGGCCGGGACGGCCCGGGGCGGCCTCGGAGCCGGGATCGGCGCCGAGGGCGTCGGGGGCGCCGGTGCGCGGGCGGGCGAGCCGTGCGGCGGCCAGGGCCAGCAGGGCGCCGCACAGGGCGACGGCGAAGGTGACCAGGGGGGCGCCGCCGAGGGCCGCGTACGGCGTGAACGGGGACTCGCCCTGGGAGAAGGCCAGGCGGACCCAGGGGAAGCCGCCGACGGGGAACCGGCCGCGCGCCCACTCCTGGGCCACCCACAGGGCCGCCACCCACAGCGGCGACCAGCGCAGCCGGGTCACCAGGGCCGTCCCGGCCGAGGCGGCGGCGAAGAACAGGCACTCGACGGCGACGAGGATCAGCCAGGCGTCGTACCCGATGGGCCGCACCCACGCCAGCGCGGGCAGCAGGAAGGCCGCGCCGCCGAGGTAGCCGACCCACGCGGCCCGCCGTGCGGTCGCGCCGCGCGCGGCGAAGGTGAGCAGTGCGACGCCGGCCGGTGCGAGGAACCAGAAATCGATCGGGGGGAATGAAAGATACAGCAGCAGACCACCCGCCACGGCGGCCGCGGGGCGGTGGGCATGGCGCGGCGCGGCGGCGGCGACGGCCGGGGCCGGCGGGTCATCGTGCTGCACCGTTGGCTGGGCCACGTGGCCTTCGTTCTCTTCTCGCGGGTCGGCGGAGACTGACCAACGAACGCTACCGTCCGCGCGCGCGGGCTCCAACCGCCGGGCGATTCGCGGCGCGCCTTCCGGCGCGCCCCGGCCGCGCCCGGCGGGGACGCCCGGGAAGCGGCCGGGCACGCATGGTGATCCCTGGGTCTCCCCGGTGCCTGGGGAACCAGGGATCACGCCGCGAGGTGCGGCACGGGACGGGAAGAGGGCCCGGACGACCCTTCGGACCGGATCCGTCCCGTCGGCGGCGAGCGCGGAATTCCGTTGTCTACTGGGTGTCCGGGCCCTTCCCGGGTCCAACCCCCCATCCGGCTGGGGTGCCCCGACTCGACGGACCGACGGCGCTGCGACTGGCTGAGCGAACGGAGTCGTGCTCCGTCATGCCGCAGAACCCGACGATGTCTGTAGACGGCCAACCGGCAGTCCCGTGCTGGACTGTCCAGCAAATTACCGACCTCAGCTCAGATGTCAACCGTGTCCCGATCAGCGGGAACACCAAGTTTTCGCAGCTAGGACAGGAGACGTGAGTGCCGTCAATGCCGTCATGTGGACCGATGTCCCCCGGCCGGACGGCGCCGGACCGGCCGGTCGCTTGGTGGGTTCAGTCGGCCGGCCGGCTCGCGGGAAGCTCGGCGCAGCGGGAGAGAACGGCCGGCAGGGCTCCCGTGTGGGCGACGCCGAGCGCCCCGGTGGCCCGGGTCAGCGCCACGTAAAGGTCCCCGGCACCGCGTGGCGACCCGCTGAGGATCGCGGCGGGCTCTGCCACGATCACGGTGTCGAACTCCAGACCCTTGGCCTCGGTGACGGTGAGCACCACGACCGGGGCCTCCAGCGAGCCCGCGCCGGGCCCGGCCACCGCGCCGGGCACCGCGGCGGTGACCAGCGCGCCCAGGCGGGCCGCCTGCGCGGCGGGCACGATGACGGCGAGCCGCCCGCCGGGCACCAGCTGCCCGGCCACCAGCTCGCCCAGCTCGCCGGGCCCGTCCAGGCGGCGCGCCCACGGCCGTACGCCGGTCTCGCGCACCGAGCGGGGGGCGCGCAGCGACGGCCCGACCAGGGTGAGCACGTCGGCGGCGACCGCCATCAGCTCGGTGGGCGTGCGGTAGTTGACGGTGAGGGTCTCCACCCGCCAGCGCCCCGCGGCGTGCGGGTCGAGCATCCCGGCCCACGAGGCGGCCCCGGCGGCCGTGCCGGTCTGGGCGATGTCGCCGACCACGGTCATCGAGCGGTTGGGGCTGCGGCGCATCAGCATGCGCCAGGCCATGGCCGAGAGCTCCTGCGCCTCGTCCACGATGATGTGGCCGTAGGCCCAGGTGCGGTCGGCGGCGGCCCGCTCGGCGGTGGTCAGGTGGCTGCCGTCGTCGCGGTGGCGGGCGGCCAGCCGCTCGGCGTCCACCATGCCGCCCATGCCGGTCAGCTCCAGCACCTCGCGGGCGTAGGCGATCTCCGACTGCCGTTCGGCCTCCTCGGCGCGGCGGGCGGCGGCGAGGTCCTCCTCGGCCTGCATGGCGGCGGCGCGCAGCACGGCGGGGTCGATGTCGCCGAGCAGCTCGGCGGCCTCGTCCAGCAGCGGCACGTCGGCCTCGGTCCAGTGGCCGCCGCCGCGCGGCGGGTCGCGGAACAGGACGTCCTGCTCGGCCGGGGACAGCCCGGCGTAGGCCATGCGCTCGCGGGAGGAGAACAGGCCGATCAGCAGCCGCTGCGGGGTGAGGTAGGGCCACAGGCGGTTCAGCGCCGACTTGACCGCGGGCTCGGTGCGGAGGTCCTCGCGCAGGTCGGCGAGCTCCTCCTCGTCCAGCAGGCCGCGGCCGAGCTGCTTGGCGGCCTGCTTGGCCAGCGTGCCGAGGATGTGGCGCACGAACACCGCGCGGGCCTGGTTGTGCGGGCGGCGGCCCCGGGAGGCACGGGACGCGGCGGCCTCGAAGGCGCGCCGGTCCAGCCGCAGGGTGTAGGCGCCGAGGTCGATGTCGACCGGCTGGCGCGGCATGCGCTGGCGGTCGCGCACGGCCTTGGCGACCACGTCCGCCATGCGGGCCGAGCCCTTGAGCACGGCAGCCTCGGCACTCTCGGACGCGCGGGCGGTGACGCCGGGGTACAGGTCGGCGACGGTGGACAGCAGCACGTCGGTCTCACCGAGGGAGGGCAGGACCTGCTCGATGTAGCGCAGGAACGTGGGGTTGGGCCCGAGGAGCAGGATGCCGCGGCGGGCCAGGCGGTCGCGGTGGGTGTACAGCAGGTATGCCGCGCGGTGCAGCGCGACCACGGTCTTGCCGGTCCCGGGGCCGCCCTGCACCACCAGGACGCCGTTCAGGTCGCTGCGGATGATGCGGTCCTGCTCGGCCTGGATGGTGGCGACGATGTCGCGCATCCGCCCGGTGCGCTTCTCGCCGAGCGCGGCCAGCAGGGCGGCCTCGCCGTTGAGGGTGGCGCGGTCGGCCTCGGTGAGGTCGTCCAGGTCGAACAGGTCGTCGTCCACGCCGATGACGCGCCGGTCGCGGGTGCGCAGGTGGCGGCGGCGGGTGACGCCCATGGGGCTGGCGGGGGTGGCGCGGTAGAACGGCTGGGCCACCGGGGCGCGCCAGTCGATGAGCAGGCGGGCCTGTTCGTCGTCGGCCATGCCGATGCGCCCGATGTACAGGGGTTTCTCGCCGGTGAGGTCCAGGCGGCCGAAGCACAGGCCGTTCTCGACCGCCCACAGCCGCGACAGCCTCTCGGCGTACATCCCGGCGAACGAGTCGCGCTCGGAGCGGTTCTGGTGGGTGCCCCCGCCGCCCTGGGCCAGCACGCCGTCCAGCTGCGCGCGGGTGCGCTCACGCAGCAGGTCGAGCCGCTGGTAGAGCCGGGTGAGATACCGCTGCTCCTTGCCGAGTTCGAGTTGACGGGCAGGCGGTGCCTCGTTATTATCGGTAGTAATGGGATGCTCCGGGCCTATGTTGCGATTGCTGCGTCTGCGTTCAATGTGGCGAGAGCTTTCAGAATAGCAGATCGGGCCCATATCGCTCCTGCTGTACGCCGTCCTCCGGGGCGGCGTTCTCGCGTTTCCGGGCCCTTCGCGTCGGTCGTCCGAACCTACCTCGCGACCGCGCCCGGCGCGGCGCCTCCCCGCTCGCGCGCCGCGCGCCACGGGGCGGTACGGTACACGTTGGTTAGGAAACCTTCCTAACCAACGTGACCTGCGCGCCAGGCGCGCCGACGAGGCGGGGACGATGACCATGAGCACCCGGCCGGGGACGCCCAGCCTGCTGCGCGCCATCAACGACCGTGCGGCGCTGCGCGTCCTGCTGGACCACGGCCCGCTGACCCGCCCCGAGCTCGGCGCCCTCACCGGCCTGTCCAAGCCCACCGCCTCCCAGATGCTGTCCCGGCTGCGCGACGCGGGGCTGGTGGTGCCGCACGGGATGCGCGAGGGCCTGCCCGGCCGGACCGCCGAGCTGTACCGGGTCAACCCCTCGGCCGCCCACGTCGCCGTCCTCGACGTCACCCCGGCCCGCATCGCCTCCGCCGCCGCCGACATCACCGGCGCCGTGCTGGGCACGCACACCCTCCCCACGCCGGGCCGCGCCGCCGGGAACGTCGTGGAGCGGGTGCGCGCCGCCGTGGCCGGGGCCTGCGCGGAGGCGGGGATCGAGCCCGCCGCGCTGCACCGCGTCGTCATCGGCATCCAGGGCGCCGTCGACCCGGCCACCGCCAGGCTCGGCTACGCCGCGCACATCCCCGGCTGGCACGTCCCCGACCTGGTCGCGACGCTGAGCGCCGGGCTCGGCGTGCCGGTGGAGGTGGAGAACGACGTCAACCTGGTCGCGCTGGCCGAACAATCCCACGGCGCCGCCAAGGGCCACCCCGACTTCGTGCTGCTGTGGGCGGCCGGCGGCATCGGCGCGGCGCTGGTGCTCGGCGGGCGGCTGCACCGCGGCGCCACCGGCGGCGCCGGCGAGGTCGGCTACATGCCCATTGCGGGCGCCCCCACCGCGCGGGAGACCGGCAAACGCGGCGACCACGGTTTCCAGTCGCTGGCCGGCGGGCCCGCCGTGCTCAAGCTGCTGCGCTCCCACGGGCTGCGCGGCGGCGACCCCGCCCGCGCCGTGCGCGCCGCGGTGCGCGAGGCCGGGCACGGCGGGCCCCGGGCCGCCGGGGCCGAGGCGGCGCTGGACGAGCTGGCGGCGCGGCTGGCCGTCGGGCTGGCGCCGATCGTCGCGGTGGCCGACCCCGGGCTCGTGGTGCTGACCGGCGCCACGCTGCTCGCCGGCGGCGACACCCTCACCGCGCGGGTGGAACGCGAACTGCACAGACTCACCCTGTCCCGCCCGCCGGTGCGGCTGTCCGCCGTCACCGGCGACCCGGTGCTCACCGGGGCGCTCGGCCTGGCCCTCACCACCACCAGGGACGAGGTGTTCGGCGCGGCCCACCCCTCCGTCCACGACACACCGAAGGGAACCACCCGATGAGACTGGCCGTGGTCGGCGGCGGCTCGACGTACACCCCGGAGCTGATCGACGGGTTCGCCCGCCTGCGCGCCGAGCTGCCACTGTCGGAGATCACCCTGATCGACCCCGACGAGCGGCGGCTGTCGCTGGTGTCGGCGATGGCCGCCCGCATGCTGGCCCGCGCCGGTCACCCGGCCACGGTGCGCACCGCCACCACGATCGAGGAGGGCGCGGCGGGCGCCGCCGCCGTGCTGCTGCAGCTGCGGATCGGCGGCCAGGCCGCGCGGGCGGTGGACGAGACGCTGCCGCTGGCCTGCGGCTGCGTCGGGCAGGAGACCACCGGGGCCGGCGGGCTGGCCAAGGCGCTGCGCACCGTCCCCGTCGTGCTGGACATCGCCGAACGGGTCGCGAAGGTCGCGCCGGAGGCGTGGCTCGTCGACTTCACCAACCCGGTGGGCATCGTCACCCGGGCGCTGCTGAACGCCGGGCACCGCGCGATCGGGCTGTGCAACGTGGCGATCGGCTTCCAGCGGCGCTTCGCCGCCGCCCTCGGCGCCGACCCCGGCCGGATCTCCCTCGCCCACGTGGGGCTCAACCATCTGACCTGGGAACGGGCCGTGTACCTGGACGGCACCGACGTGCTGCCCCGGCTGCTGGACGAGCACGGCGAGCGCATCGCCCGCGACGTCGGGCTGCCCGTCGCGCTGATCCGCAGGCTCGGCGTGGTGCCGTCGTACTACCTGCGGTTCTTCTACGAGCACGACGCCGTGGTGGCCGAGCAGCGGGTCAAGCCGACCCGGGCCGCCGAGGTGGCGGCGCTGGAGGAGTCGCTGCTCGCCATGTACGCCGACCCGGCGGTGGACACCAAGCCCGAACTGCTCGGGCGGCGCGGCGGCGCGTTCTACTCCGAGGCCGCGGTGGCGCTCGTCGCCTCCCTGGCCGGCGACCGCGGCGACACCCAGGTGGTCAACCTGCGCAACGACGGCACCCTGCCGTTCCTGCCCGCCGACGCCGTGATCGAGGTGCCCGCCCGGATCGGGGCCGCCGGCGCCGCCGCGCTGCCCGTCGACCCGGTGCCGCCGCTGTACGCCGGGCTGATCGCGCACGTCACCGCGTACGAGGACCTGGCGCTCCAGGCCGCGCTGCACGGCGGGACCGACCGGGTCGCCGACGCGCTGCTGGCCCACCCGCTGGTCGGGCAGGCGTCGGTGTCGGCGGAGCTGGCGGACCGGCTGATCGACGCCAACCGGCCGTTCCTGCCCTGGGCGGCCCGATGAGGACACTGCTCGCCGTCGACGGCGGCAACAGCAAAACCGCCGTGGCGCTGGTCGCCGAGGACGGCACCGTGCTCGCCACCGGGACCGGCGGGGGGTTCCGGCCGCAGACCGAGGGCGTGCCCGCGGCGATCGACGTCCTGCTGGACGCGGTGCGGCGGGCGCTCGGGCCGGACATCCGGCCGCCGTTCGCCGACCACGTCGCGGCGTACCTCGCCGGGGCCGACCTGCCGGTGGAGGAGGAGGAACTGCGCGCGGAGATCCTGCGCCGGGGATACGGCCGCACGGCGGTGGTCGGCAACGACACCTTCGCGCTGCTGCGCGCCGGGGCCGGCAGGCCGTACGGGGCGGCGGTGGTGTGCGGGGCCGGGATCAACGCGGTCGCGGTCTCCCCCGGCGGGCAGACGGCCCGCTACCCCGCGCTCGGGCGCTTCAGCGGCGACTGGGGCGGCGGGCTCGGGCTCGGCGAGGAGGTGCTGTGGCACGCGGTGCGCGCCGAGGACGGGCGGGGGCCCGCGACGGCGCTGCTGGACGTGGTGCGCGAGGTTTTCGGGACCCGCACGGCCGAGGAGGTCGTGCTCGGGCTGCACTTCCGGTCGCTGGCCTGGGGCAGGCTGAACGAGCTGGTGCCGCCGCTGCTGGCCACGGCCGCCGCCGGGGACCCGGCGGCGCGGGCCCTGGTGGAGCGGCAGGCCGAGGAGGTCGCGGTGATGGGGGTGGCCGCGCTGCGGCGGCTCGGGATGCTGGGGTCGCCGTGCGAGGTGGTGCTGGGCGGGGGCGTACTGGCCGCGCGGGATCCCCTGCTGACGCGGCTGGTCGAGGAGAGGTACGCAGCGGCGGCTCCGCTGGCGACGCTGGTGGTGGCGGCCGATCCGCCGATCGTGGGGGCGGTGCTGCTCGGGCTGGAGCAGCTCGGCGCCGCGGAAGGGGCGGAGGGCCGGGTGCGCGCGGCGTTCGCCTCGCCCCCGGCGGCCTGAGCCGTCAGGCGGGGCCGGTGCCGAGTTCGGGGGTGCGGTGCTCGAAGGGGGTGCTCAGCACGATGGTGGTGCGGGTGGAGACGTTGGCGGCGGCGCGGATCCGCTGCAGCAGGTGTTCCAGGGCGAGCGGGGACTCCACGCGGACCTTGAGGATGTAGCTCTCGTCGCCCGCCACGCTGTGGCAGGCCTCGACGGCCGAGAGGTCCTGGAGGCGCTCGGGGGCGTCGTCCGCGGCGGACGGGTCGATCGGCTTGATGGACACGAAGGCGGTGAGCGGCAGGCCGATCGCGTTGTGGTCGATGAGGGCCGCGTAGCCGCGGATCACCCCGCGCTTCTCCAGCCGGCGCACCCGCTGATGGACGGCGGACACCGACAGCCCCGTCTCCTTGGCCAGATCGGTGAAGCTCATGCGCCCGTCCGCCGCGAGCAACGTCACGATTCGGCGATCGATCTCCTCCACCTCGCCAACGGTAGCCGCCTATCGCTCGCTTTCGGGCTGCAAGTGGTCACGGCATGGTCCCAACCCGCCCCGCCCCGTCACCGGCACGCCACCACCGGGCGGCGGGGACGGGACGGGGGCGCCCCCGTCCCGTCCCCGCGGCCGGGCTAGCGGGTGACGCGGACGTCGTCGACGCCGGCCTCCAGGAGGCTGGCGGTCGAGGCGTCTGCGGTGTCGACCACGATGCGGACGGTCTGGCCGGCCAGCGAGGAGATGTCGGCCGAGGAGCTGGACCATGCGCCGTCGCGGTTGGCGGCGGCGCCCGCCTGGTTGAGGACGGTCACGGTGCTCGTGCCCACCACGCGGACCCGCAGGTAGTCGGCGCTGGAGGAGTTGCTGCCGTGGGCGAGGTACCAGGACAGGGCGACGCGCAGGCTGCCGGTGGGGAGGGTGATCGGCGGGGACTGGATGGTGGTGACGCCGCCGTCCACGTCGAAGTCGCCCGCGGCCGTGCCGGCGAGCCGCCCGGTGACCAGGTCGTTGCTCCCGCTGACGGTGGTCCCGAGCTGCTTGGTGCCGCTGGAGGTGGTGGCCTCGGGGTCGCCGCGCTCCCACTGGCCGGTGGTGGCGGTGTCCGTGCCGGCGGGGTTGACGGTCCAACCGTTGGCGGCCTCGAAGGTGTCCTGCCACACCACCACGGGCGGCGGGGTCGCGGCGATGGTCCACACCGAGTACGCGATGGCGTCGGCGTTGCGGTTCAGCGCGGTGTCGCTGATGTTGGCGGTGGTGTCGCAGGCACGGTGGTAGCACACGTCGAACGCCTGCCCGGCGGTGCCGCCCCACAGCGTGGCCTGGGCGCTGGTCTTGACGCCCTCGGCCCCGGTGAACGTCCCGCCCGCCGGGATGCCGCGCGAGATGAACGGCCCGTAGTCGGAGCGCCCGTCGAAGTCGGTGCCCCGGGTCGGCACGCCGATGGAGGCGAAGTAGTCCGCCAGCACCCGCTCCAGCTCGGCGGACCCGGCCGGGCCGGGGCCCGAGCCGACGCCGTCGGAGTTGTCGCCGTCGTAGAGGAAGTAGCCCGGGTTGGGCGAGCCCACCATGTCGAAGTTCAGGTACCCCTTGATCTTGGCCCGCTCGGTGGCGGCGAGGTTGCTCACGTAGAACGTGGAGCCGCGCAGCCCCAGCTCCTCGGCGCCCCACCAGGCGAACCGCAGGTGCTTGGTCGGCGCCAGCGACTGGCGCGACACCTCCAGCGCGGTCTCCAGGATCGAGGCGCTGCCCGAGCCGTTGTCGTTGATGCCCGGCCCCGCGGTCACGCTGTCCAGGTGCGCGCCCACCATGAGGACGTCGTTGGGGTCGCCGCCCGGCCAGTCGGCGATGACGTTGTAGCCGGTGGCGCCGTTGTAGGTGAACGACTGCAGCGCGGTGGTGTAGCCGGCGGAGTCCAGCAGCCCTTTGACGTAGTTGGCGGAGGCGAGGTAACCGGGACGCCCGTGCGCCCGGTTGCCGCCGTTGGCGGTGGCGATGCTCTGCAACTGGGTCAGGTGCGCCTTGACGTTGGCCAGCGAGATGTCCGGCGGCGCGAACGCGGCGGCGGGGGCCGACACGCCCGGCAGACCGGCCACCAGGGCCAGAGCGAACGCCGAGACGAGCGTGATCAGACGTGATCTCATGCCAGTCCTCTGGGGGTGGGAGGGGCTGCCTTGCTCAGCGGGGTCCGCCGTACCCCGGCTCATCTTGCAAGGAACTTAACCCGGCATGTGTCACTCGCCTAGACCCACCTCCCGCCGGGGCGTCGTCCCCTCCCGTGAGGGGGACGACGCCCCGGGACCGGCGGTCAGCCGGCGAGGGTGTCGACGGAGACCTGCCAGAGCAGGGTGGCGGCCTCGGGGTCGAGGGCGTAGGAGGCGACGCCGCGGCGGGTGCCGGGCCTGTGGAGCCCGGCCTCCTCGCAGTCCTCGAAGTAGCGGCCGCCGACGCCGTCCACCAGGGGGGAGGTGGCGACGAGCACGGAGGTCGCGGCGCCCTGTTCCGGGGTCTTCCAGTTGGGGACGGCGCTGCCGCCGGAGGCGGCGCGCAGGCGTTCGAGTTCCTCGTCGGTGACGTAGCGCTGGAGGTTGGTGCGGATGGCGCCGGGCATCAGGGAGTTGACGGTGACGCCGTCGCCGGCCCAGCGGCGGGTGGCCTCGACGGCGAACAGCACGTTGGCCGTCTTGGACTGGCCGTACGCGAGCCAGGGCTCGTAGGCGCGCTCGCGGAAGTGGATGTCGTCGAACACCACCGGGGAGCGCAGGTGGGCGGCGGAGCTCACCGACACCACGCGGGCGCCGCCGGCGGCGGCCAGGTGGGGGTGCAGGCCGGTGGTCAGGGCGAAGTGACCGAGGTGGTTGGTGGCGAACTGCAGCTCCCAGCCCTGCGGGGTGCGCATCTCGGGCGAGGCCATGATGCCGGCGTTGTTGACCAGGATGTGCAGCGGGCCCTCCCAGGCGGCGGCGAACGCCGCGACCGAGGCCTGGTCGGCGAGGTCCAGCGGGGCGACCAGGACCTGCTTGTTGCCGGTGGTCGCGATGATGTCGTCGGCGGTGCGCTCCCCCGCCGCGGGGTCGCGCACGGCCAGGGTCACCTCGGCGCCGGCCGAGGCGAGGGCGCGGGCCGTCTCGACCCCGATGCCGGACGCGCCGCCGGTGACGACGGCCCGGCGGCCGGTGAGATCCACGCCCTCCACCACCTCGGCGGCGGTGGACTGGGCGGTGAACGGAGTGGTGATGCGTGCGGTCACGATCTTTCCCGTCTTTCTCGGCGATACGGTCGCGGGACAGGTAAGCTGTTTAAGCGGAGGATCCTCCGGATGTCTTCCACCTTAAGCGGAGCTTCCTCCGTTTAGCAAGTCGTCCCGTACCGGCCCTTCCGAAGGAGACCCCCCATGACGGCCACCGGCTCCCGGCCGCTGCGCGCCGACGCCCGGCGCAACCGCGATCGGCTCCTGGACGCCGCCGTGCGCGCGTTCTCCCAGGACGGGGCGGGGGTCACGCTGGACGCCATCGCCAAGGACGCGGGTGTGGGCATCGGCACGCTGTACCGCCACTTTCCCACCCGTGAGGCGCTCATCGAGGAGGCGTACCGCAACGAGCTGGCCCGGCTGTGCGACTCGGTGCCCGAGCTGCTGCGCACCCTGCCCGCCGACAAGGCGACCCGCACCTGGATGGACCACTTCGTGGACTACATGGCGACCAAGCGCGGCATGGCGGGCGCCCTGCGCGCCGTCATCGCCTCCGGCGGCAACCCCTACGCGGAGAGCCGCGACCGCCTGCTCACCGCCATCGGCACCCTGCTGCAGGCGGGTGCCGCCGGCGGCACCATCCGCTCCGACGTCGACCCCGCCGACGTCCTGGTCGGCCTCAGCGGCGTCACCCTCACCACCGGCGAGCCCGCCAAGCGCGACCAGGCCGGCCGCCTGCTCGACCTGCTGATGGACGGCCTGCGCTACCGCCCCCCGGCGGGCTGACCCGCGCCTCAGCGGCCTCCGGTGTCGCGGCGCGCGGCGCCCGGTCCCCGGGCCGCGCCCGGGGCGTCGCGAGCTCCGCCTTCGAGGCGTTCCACCCGCGCCGCCAGCTCCGCCACCTGGGCGCCCAGCACGGAGATGAGGGACTGGTGGCGGCGGAGGTCGCCCAGGAAGTCGGGGCCGGCGGCGCCCTCCAGGCGCCGGTCGTAGTGGTGGGCGTTCGAGGGGGGCGTGTCCGTGCCGATCAGGTCCTGGACCATGGACGGCGTCACCGGCTCGTCGTGCTTGGCGGCCCGCTCGTAGGCCTGGTGGCACAGCCGGATGAACCACCGGGGGTTGCCGCCGGTCCGCTCCACCAGATGCCCGACACCGGCGTCGGTGAACGGCCCCGGCCCGCCCATCGCCAGTTTCAGGTACGCGGCGGCGTTCCGCGCGGTGAACGGCGTGGGGCGGATCACCGAGCCCATGCGCTCGGCCACCTGCGCCGGGAGCAGGCGGAACGCGGCCGGGCGGCCGATGAGCACCAGCAGCGACCCGGTGGAGATGTACACCTCCATGAGCCGCCCGAGGGCCTGGGCCTTGATCGGCACGGCCTCCGGCGGGCCGGTGAGCAGGCCGTCGAACTCGTCGATCAGCAGCGCGACCGGGCGGTCCCGCGCCGCCAGCACCGTGGTGACCGCGCGCAGCGCGTCGACGGCGGCGGCCTCGGTGTCCAGCGCGTGCGTCACCCCGCGCTCGGCCAGGGCGGCGCCCGGCGGCGCGCCGTTCACCCAGTCCAGCACCAGGCGCTTGAACTCCGGCCGCATGTACAGCGCCAGCGCGGCGCCGAAGGCGGGGTTCCCGGTGACCGCGGTCAGCCTCCTGCGCAGCTCCTCCAGCAGGCCGACCCGCACCAGGCCGTGCCGGAGCACCACGCCCTGCGGGCTCAGCCTGCCCTGCCGCAGCCCCGCGACGACGTCCTCCGCGGCGGGCGACCCCGCCAGCGAGTCCGCCACGACACCGGCGTAGAAGCCCTGCGCGCAGTCGCTCAGCGCGATGGGGTCCACCCGCTCGACGAGCCGCCGGTAGACGTCCAGGAAGGAGTTCCCCATCCCGTCCACGTGCACCAGGTGCACCGGGGAGCCGCCGTCCGCCAGCAAGCCGTGGCACAGGAGCTTCGCCAGGTGGGTCTTGCCGCTGCCGTTCTCGCCGCACAGCGCGAGGACGTTCCCCGCTCCCGGGAAGGCCCGGCCGTCGGCCGACATCGAGCGCAGGAACTTCTCCGCGTGGTCGCGCACGGTCTCGCACGCCGGGGTGAGGACGGTCCTCGGCGGGTCTCCGTACGGGGACAGCGTCTCCACCGGGATCACCGGGAAGGGGTTGCGCTCCCCGCCCCGCCGGGAGCCGTCGCCCCAGAGGCTCATCGCGCGTTCTCCGGGCGCCAGTACGCCACGAAGTCGCTGTACTCCACGGTCGGCCTGGACTCGGCGACCGCCCTCTCGAACAGCTCGTAGAACACCGTCTGCACCTGCCGCACGGTGCTCAGGTGCGGCGCCGCGCGCAGGATGGCGTCCAGCGTCTCGTCGCTGATCCGCGGCCCGGCGCCCGGCGGGAGCCCGGCGAGCCGCTCGTGCAGGAAACGCCGCACGTCGTCGCCGCGTACCCGCCCCATGCGAAGGTGCAGCGCGTGCCCGTCGTAGGGGTGCGGCAGCGCCTCCCCCGCCCTCTCGACCTCCGGGTAGGAGCTCTCCAGGAAGAAGACCAGCCCCGGCGCGGTGAACCGCGCGTACTCCAGCAGCTCCGCCGGCAGCTCGCACGCCGGGAGCAGGACGACGGCGAGCCGCCGCTTCTCCAGCATCGTGCGCCCGAGGGCCTGATACCCGCTGAGCGGGTCGTCCTCGTGGTCGTGCGGCAGCCCCTGGGACGCGGCCGGGAGGAACGTGACCAGCCGGTGGAAGGTGAGCCGTATCCGCTCCCTGGTGGAGAGCTCCGCCGCCTCGGCCCCCCGCAGGTCGACCGCCGTGGCCTCCCACCCGCTCTCCCGCACCGCCTGCACCAGCCAATGCGCGCACCGGTTGACGAGCGAACTCTTCCCCGACCCGGATTCACCGGTGACCAGCACCAGCCGCCCCCGGTCGGCCACCGTGTCCGGCGGGCTGAATTCACGGGTGAACCTGGTGAATTGGGCCCCTGAATCCCCGATATCGACATACAGTCCTAATTCCTCGGGACTGCGCCTGGGAGACAACGGCATATGATCGGCGAGATCCCGGCCGCGCAGCGCGAATGGATTGACGCTCATCTGACCACGGCCTTTCTCGGAACCTGCCGCCTGCTTCAGGAACACATGCCGTCAATGGCCCTCGGCACATAGTGTCACAGGCGGTGCCCGACGACCCCAGCGGAGCCGGAAGAGCATGACCGAGAAAGCGCACTCGACCACGTCGAACGTGGTCGCCTTCGACCCGGCCGGCGAATTCCTGGTCGTCGGCCACGGCACCGGCGCCGGGCTGTGGAATCCCGCCTCCGGGCGGAGGCTGGCCGATCTTCCCGGCCGCGAGGGGACCGTCACGGCGGTCGCCTGCGGCGGCTGGACGGTGGCGGTCGCCACCGACGCCGGGGAGATCCACGTGTGGGACACCCGCACGATGGAACGGCGCGACCTCGGCACCGGGCACCGGGGACCCGTGTGGTCGGTCGCCGTCGATCCCCTCGGGCGGTACGTGGCCAGCGGCGGCGACGACGGCACGGTACGCCTGTGGGAGACGGGAACGGATACGGAACCGCGGCCGGAGGCGGAGGGGCCGCGGCCGGAGGCGGAGGGGCCGCGGCCGGAGGCGGAGGGGCCGCGGTCGGAGGCGGAGGGGCCGCGGTCGGAGGCGGAGGGGCCGCGGAGCCGCTGGGTCTCCACCGGCCATCAGGGGCCGGTCTGGTCGGTGGCCTTCGGCCCGGACGGGCGGCTCGTGGCCGGGGGCGGCGACGACGGCACCATCCGGCTGCACAACGCCGTCACCGGCGAGCAGGAGGCCACGCAGCCGCCCCGGCAGCCCGTCTCGGTGCTGTCGGTCGCGTTCTCCCCCGACGGCACGACACTGGCCGCCGCCCTGGAGGACGGGAACGTCCTGCTGTCCGGCACGGAGACCGGGATCGCGCAGATGTGGGTGCACGCGTCCGTGTCGCCGGTCTGGTCGGTGGCGTTCGGTCCCGACCGGCGGTTCCTGGTCAGCGGGGGCGACGACCGCGTGATCCGGCTCTGGGACGCCGTCACCGGCCGGCAGGTCAAGGTCATGTCCGGGCACACCGGGCCGGTCCGGTCGGTGGCCTTCGCCCCGGACGGCGTCACGATCGCGAGCGGCGGCGAGGACGTCCGCCTGTGGAGCACCGAGGACGAGGGACAGGTCACCCTCCTGGCCTCCGGCGGGCTCACCGACCCGGACCGGCTGCCCGGGTACGACAGCGACCTGCCGAGCGAGGACGACCTGCTCGGCCTCAGGGACGAGCTCATGCCGCTGGCGATGCTGGCCGCGGCGGCCGACCTCAGCCCGCCGCTCGCCGTCGCGCTGATCGGCGAGTGGGGCATCGGCAAGTCCAGCGCGATGCTGCAGATGAAGAAGTACGTCGCCGGGCTCGCGGCGGAGGCGGCGCGCGATCCTGAGGGCAGCGCGTTCGCGTCCAGCGTCAGGCAGGTCTGGTTCAACGCCTGGCACTACAGCGACGACCACATCTGGCCCGGCATCGTGGAGCATCTGTTCGCGAGCCTGCGGGAGGACTCCGCCGAGCCGCGGGACGCCGTCCCGGAGGACGGGGCGCGCAGCCGCCGGGATCTGCGCACGCGGCTGACCGAGTGCGAGGCGCTCGACGAACGGCTGTCGGAGCGGCTCGGCGCGGTGGACCGCGCAGACGACCCGCCGGGGGTGTTCGCCGCGCTCGGATCGCCGGTCACGCTGGCACGCACCCTGTTCACCGGCGCCCGGCAGATCCTCGCCGACGCGCGGATCGGCTGGCGCCTGCTGGTGGCCTGGGGGGTGCTGGCCGCCGCCGGGTACGCCGCGTGGCTCGCCGCGCGGCCGGTGCTCGCGGCGCTGACGCCCGTGGTGGCCGTGCTGCTGGCCCCGGCCGCCGTGGTGGCGCGGCGGCTCGCCGACTGGCACCGCAGCGGCCTGGGGCTCGCCGGATGGCACCGGACCATGCTGGACGAGCGGCGGCGGGCGGTGCGGTCGCGGATGGCGCGGCTGCGGGAGGAACTCGCGGTCGCCGACGCGGCGGCGCGGCTGGAGGACTTCCTGGCCGGGATCGAGGCCGGCGGGACGTACCGGCCCTACCGGGGCCTGGTGGGGCAGGTGCACCACGACCTGGCCCGGATCTCCGCGGAGCTGGAGGCCTCGCACCGGCAGTGGCGCGAGGGCGGCGCGCGGGGGGCGCCGCCGCTGGAGCGGATCGTCCTGTACATCGACGACCTTGACCGCTGCCATCCCAAGCTGGTGGTGGAGGTGCTCGCGGCCATCCACCTGCTGATCGCGCTGCCGCTGTTCGTGGTGGTCGTCGGGGTCGACTCCGGGTGGCTGGTGCGGTCGGTCGAGCGGCACCTGGACGAGCTGATGCGCGACGAGGACGGGGGCCGGGCGGTGTCCCCGGCCGACTACCTGGACAAGATCTTCCAGATCCCGTTCCGGCTGTCCCCGCCGAGCGGCGAGCAGGCGGCCTCGTACGTCCGCCGTCTCCTCCCCGCCGAGGCCGCGTGGCGGGCCTCCGGCGCGAGGCCGGCCGGGGACGACGCCGTCGCGGAGGCGGCGGAGCGTCCCGCCGCCTCCGCGCCTCCCCCGGTCGAGGGCCGCGGCGGGGCGCAGCCGGACGAGGCCGCCGCCCTGCCGGAGGAGGTCTTCCGCGTGCGCCCCGAGGGGCTCCGGCTGACGGGCGGGGAGACGGCGTTCCTGGGGGTGCTCGCCGGGCTGCTGGGCAACCCGCGCAAGGTGAAGAAGCTGATCAACCTGTACCGCCTGGTCCGGGTGAGCGTGCGCCCTCAGGACCTGCCGGACTTCATGGCAGGCCCCTACCGCGCCGTCCAGGTCCTGCTGCTCCTGCTGGTAGGCGTCCCCGAGCAGGCCGCCGCGATCTTCAACCGCATCCTCACCGCCCCCGGCGGCGACATGACCGCGATACTGACCCCACCACCCGTGAACGCCCCTTCCGGCACCCCCGCCCCACGACGACAGGCGTTCCTGACCGGCCTGCTCGACCTCCTGAAGGACGGCCCGGCCCCCATCGAGGTCTCCGCCTACCGCCCCTGGTGCGCCCACCTCCGCCGCTACAGCTTCCACGATCCCGGCTGACCCTCCTTTCCGACGCCGCCACGAACGGAGGCGGCGCCGGTCCCGGAAAGCCGATGGGACGGCGTACGCCGCCCCCCGCCGTACGCGAAGGTGGGTCCCAGCGACGGGCCACTTGTGGCCGCACGCAGTGGCCGCACGCAGTGGCCGCACGCAGCGGCCGCACGCAGCGGCCGCACGCAGCGGCCGCACGCAGCGGCCGCACGCAGCGGCCGCACGCAGCGGCCGCACGCAGCGGCCGCACGCAGCGGCCGTACGCAGCGGCCGTACGCAGCGGCCGTACGCAGTGGGCGCCCACCCTCGTGGGGTGCGGGCTTCGGTGGCGGCTCGTGGTGCCCGCCGCCACAGGTCGGGGGCGGGCGTCGTGTGTGGTGCCGGGGCCGGGGTCAGGAGTCGCCGTTTCTGAGGCGTTTCAGTAGGCCGCGGCGGCGGGGGGCGCGGGTGGGGGCGGAGCCGGGGGCGGTGTCGGCCGGGGTGGTGGGGACCTGGCCCCAGCGGGCGCGGATCATCCATTCGATGGAGGAGTGGAGGCCTGATGTCATATCTCTTCCCTTCTTGGCCCCGTCAGGGGCCGTCTTTGGAGGGGTGGAGGAATAGGCCGCGGAGGGCGGCCAGTTCGGAGCGGTCGCCGATGCCGAGCTTGCGGTAGGTCCGCTGCAGGTGGTTCTCCACGGTGCGGACGGACAGGACGAAGTGGGCGCTGATCTCGCGGCTGGACATGCCGTCGGCGGCCAAGGCGGCGATCTGCAGTTCCCTGCGGGTCAGGTGCGGCCGTTCCAGCGCGTCCAGCGCGGGGGTGCGGGCGCCGGTCCGGGCGGCGAGCCGCAGAGCGCGGGCCGCGGCGGCGCAGGACGCCGCCAGGTCGCCGGCCGCGCGGCGGCGCCCGGCCTCCTCGGCGGCCGCCTCGGCCGCCAGCAGCGGGCTTCCCATCTGTTCCAGGACGGCCGAGCACGCTCCGAGGGCCGCCCCGTCGCCCGCCAGCACGGCCTCGGCGTGCGCCGCGTACAGCCGGACGGCGCTCTGGTCGCCGGACGCGGCGGCGAGTTCCGCCAGCCGGCGGCGCGCGCGGGACGCGGCCTCCGGTCGGGGCGGGGTGACGGCGGTGGCGGTGCGGGTGGTGTCGTGCAGGGCCAGGGCCTCCAGGGCGGGGGCGCCGGAGGCGCGGGCCAGGGTGGCGGCGGTCTCGGCGATCGCGGGGGCCTGGGGGGAGCCCTGGGCGGCGGCGGTCCAGGAGCGGGACAGTTCGGCCCAGGGGTGCAGGAGGCGCAGGGTGGGCTGGGACAGGTGGTCGGACTCGGTCAGGGAGGCGGTGGCGGCGGCGGGGTCGCCGGTCAGGGCCTGGGCGTGGGCGAGGCGGGCCAGCAGGACGGAGCGCAGGGCGCGGTCGTGGCGGTCGCGGGTGATGGCGATGCCCTCGCGGCAGCGGTTCGCCTGCTCGTGCACGTCGCCGCGGGCGCCGGCGGCGAGGGCCCGGGACAGGCAGGCCCAGGCGATGGCGAACTGGCAGCGCCGGGCCACCGCCCGGTCGTAGGCGTCCGCGGCGCGGGCCTCCGCCTCGGCGAAGCGCCCGGCGAGCAGGCAGGCGTGCACCGCGCCGACCCCGATGAGCACCTCGACCCAGGGCAGCTCGGCGTCCCACGGCAGGCTCAGCTCGTCCGCCTCCCGCAGCGCGGCGAGCCCGTCGTCCACGTCCCCGAGGAACGCCAGCGCCAGCGCGCGGGCGGTCTCGGCGACGCAGCGGGCACGCGAGTCGCGGGGAACCCCCTCGGCGGCCTCCCCCGCCAGCCGCAGCCCTTCCGCGCAGCGCCCGCCGAAGACCGTGAACACGGCCCGCAGCGCCTCCAGCTCCCCCCGCGTCCGAGGCGAGGCCACGTCCCGCAGCGCCGCGCACAACACGGCCCGCGCCTCGGCCTCCCGCCCGAGCCCGAAGTACAGATTGAACGCCCGCGCCCCCGCCGCCCTCGCCCACTCCTCGCCTCCGGCGAGCGTGCTCGCCGGAGCGGCTCCGGGCCCGGCGTCCCCCGCCGCGCCGGACGAGCGCCGGGCGCGGACGGGGGCGGTGAGGCGGGACCGTTCGGAGTCGGCGTCCCCCGCCGGGCCGGTCGAGGGCCGGAGGCGGGTGAGACGGGACCGTTCGGATCCGGCGTCCCCTGCCGCGCCGGTGGAGGGCCGGAGGGGGGCGGGTGCGGTGGGGCGGGACCATTCGGAGTCGGCGTCCCCTGCCGCGCCGGGCGAGCGCCGAAGATGGGCAGGGGTGGTGGGGCGGGACCATTCGGATTCGGTGTCCCCCGGTGGGCCGGGCGAG
>NZ_JBHSRF010000047.1:0-66816 GCF_042658925.1 Sphaerisporangium aureirubrum | reverse complement strand
GTGCGAACGCGGCATCCGCACCTTCGAAACCGCCACCCGCAACACCCTCGACATCTCCGCCGTCCCCATCGTCCAACGCCTCTCCCACCTCCCCGTCATCGTCGACCCCTCCCACTCCGGCGGCCGGCGCGACCTCGTCCTGCCGCTGAGCCGCGCCGCGATAGTCGCCGGCGCCGACGGCCTCATCGTCGACGTCCACCCCCACCCCGACATCGCCCTGTGCGACGGCCCCCAGGCCCTGGTGGAGGAGGACCTCACCGCCCTCTCCCGCACCCTCCACGACCTCACCCACTACATGGGCCGCCACACCCCCGCCCCCGCCCAGCTCGTCGCCTGACCAGGACCCCCTCCATGAAGCCGCCCCCACCCCGCACGGTCCGCCACGTCATCGTCGTCGGCACAGGCGTGATCGGCACCTCGGTCGCCCTGGCCCTGCGCCAGTCCGGAGTGACCGTCCACCTGGCCGACCGCGACCCCGACGCCCTGGCCCAAGCCGTGCGAATGGGGGCAGGCGAGGCCCTCCCGGGAACCGCCGGGCGGCGCGCGGCCGTGGTGATCATCGCCACCCCGCCCTCCACCGTCGTGGAGGTGCTCGCGGACGCCCAGGCGCGGGGGCTCGGCAGCGTCTACACCGACGTCGCCAGCACCAAGTCCCGCATCCTCGCCCAGGCCGAACGAGCGGGCTGCGACCTGACCACGTACGTCCCCGGCCACCCCCTCGCCGGCCACGAACTGTCCGGCCCCTCGGCCGCGCACGCCGACATGTTCACCGCCCGCCCCTGGGCCCTGTGCCCCCACCCCAGCACCCCGCCCCGCGCCGTCCGCAGGGTGGCCGCCCTCGTCACCCTCTGCGGCGCCCGCCCCACCATCCTCACCCCCGAGACCCACGACGAGATGGTCGCCGCCGTCTCCCACGTCCCCCACCTGGTCTCCGCCGCCCTGGCCGCCCGCTTCGCCGCCGCCGACGAGCACATCCTCTCCCTGGCAGGCAAAGGCCTGCAGGACACCACCCGGATAGCCCGGGGCGCCCCCGCCCTGTGGCGCGACATCCTCCAGCACAACGCCCACCCCATAGCCACCGTCCTGGAAGCGATAGTCCACGACCTGACCGAAGCCGCCCTGGCCCTCCGCACCACCGACCCAGAGGCCCTCACCGACCTCCTCACAAGAGGCAACCGAGGCCGAGACCAAATCCTCAACGTCCTCCACCCCACTCCCACCCCCTGACGCCGGCTCCCTCGGGTCCTCGTGTGTTTACCCGATAGTCAGTGATTTGTGGCGCCGAGCCTGGGCGGGGGTTTACGTCCGGCTCAGCGCCTGGGCGAGGTGCGTGGCCGGGGTCGTGTCGCGCCGCTGAGGTGACGATGCCCGCGATCGATTCACCGACAGGGAGAGACCGAGCCGGGTTCATCTGGTCGACCCGGCGCAATCTGAGCGAACAGAGCGTCGTGCTCTTCGGGGACAGGGCCCCCGGTCTCAAACCGGCTGACCTTCCCGCGGTCGAACTCGGCACCGACGCGGGACTGACGCAGGTCAACGAGTGGCTGCGGCCGTTCCGCGCGTCGGTGGAGCCGCCTGGTTCGGATCCGGGCTGGTGATCTGCCGGACCGGCGCAGGTGGTCGATGATCTGGGGACCCCTCCGCCGGGTCGCGGGCGGAGGGGTCGGGGCAGGGGTCAGCCGGGGGGGAGCAAGCCGTTCTTGGCCACCGGGAGACCCAGCTGGAGGGGAGCGGAGAGGACGGCCTGCTCGGCGGGGAGGCCGGCGAGGACGGGGTTGATGTGGCGCAGGACCAGGGTGATCGTGGGGAGGGATCCGGAGGAGGCGGGGACGGCGTCGAACTTCTCCAGGTCGACCCACTTGATGATGTTGAGGGCTTCGGTCGGGATGTTGTCACCGGCCTTCTGCACGGGGACGCAGAGCTGGCGGGCGTAGAGGACCTGGACCGCGTGGATCGGGTACGTGCTCAGGAGGGGGTTGAGCTGCCGCAGGGACAGCTGCTGGCCCAGCGGGTTGTTCGGCGTGATGCTGTAGCACTTGAGATCGATGTGGGAGACGAGCGCCAGCACGTCCGAGGGTGGCACCACGTTGTTCTTGATGACCGGGACGCACAGCTGCTGCGGGACGTTCATGACGACCTGCGTCTGTGGCAGGTTCTGCAGCAGCGGATTGAGGTGGCGGAGCACGAGGCCTTGGTTCACCGTGATGCCGGTGATCCGGTAACAGGCGAGGTCGACGTACCGGATGAAGTCGAGCGCGGGGCTCGGCGGGATGACGTTGTTCTTGGCGACCGGGAGGCAGAGCTGCTCGCGCACCCCCAGGGTGACCGTCTCGGTCGGCAGATTGGCGAGCACGGGGTTCAGGTGCCGGACCGTGATATTGGTCGTCGGCGGCTGGTACGCGTTCGTCTTGAAGCATTCAAGGTCGAGGTAGGAGGTGAAATTCTTCGGCGTCGGCAGCGCGAGTGCGCCGGCCGGCGGCACGCTGAGGAATGCCACGGCGAGCACCGCGACGGCGGCCGATAACAGACACCGGATAATCGATTTTCTGCCTCCGTTAACTCTGATCAACGGTCTCGTCACTGTGCCTCCATCGGTCCGGGTCAGGCTTCCTTCCCCTGAGTGTGTGTCGATGTCCGAGCCTTGACAATATTGGTGACCACTATTGCCGTACTCGGTATTCGGCCCGATGGATCGCCGATATAACAACAGGTCGAAAAGCGCCGTGATGGACTCGGGGAATTCGGCCGCAGATCTCCCGGGCCACGTGAACGGCATTTACCAGCGCGGGAAACCCATCTCCGGCCGAGGAGGGGATCCGCTCACGGGTGAGGCCGGACGGTCAGCCCGGCGGGAACATGCCGTTCTTGGCGACCGGCACGGCGAGCTGGCCCTGACCCCGATGGTGATCTTTTGGTGTTCGAAGTGGGTGAGGACGAGGGCAGCATAGGCGATGTCGCCGATCCGGCTGGAGCTGAGGGTGATGTGCTGGAGTGTGGTCCAGCGTTCGGCAATACGCACGTCAATACCCGATTCGTGCACAACGACCGGCTCCTCGACGCTCTCCGCCTCCAAGCCCAGGGATGTCTGACCGGCCCCGCCTTTCTCAGGTGGTGACGAGCCGAGGTGGCGGCCATTTCCAGGCGACCCGGATGACGGCGGCGAGAAGTGTCGCTTCGACGAGGCTTCCGAGGATGTAGTAGGCCCACGTTTCACCGATGCACGACGCGATGATGGTGATCATGTAGAAGAGGCCGGCGACGATGTTCACGACCCGGTTGACCCGTGGTCTCAGGAGCAGCGACAGGACCACCATCAGGATCGACGGCAGGAGGTAGACCAGGGTGAGCGTCAGGAACGTCTGGTCGACCGTGAACGACGTGGCCGCCATCCTGCCGTCGAGCGCGGCGCCGAGAACGTCGGCGCGGTAGAAGCCGAAGATGTCGACGTAGGCGAACACGAACAGCATCGTGCTCCAGAGCGCGCAGAGCACGAATCTCACATCGACCTGCGTGTCGCGGTATTGCCTGGTTGTCGTCGTTCTCACGGCGATCTGCTCCTCCTGCCGGGCTGCGGAGCCTCAGTGTGATCGCGTCAGATGTGTCCCGCATCGGGCCCTCGGCCAGTGCCGCCCTGACCGATCGGCCGGTCCCGGAACTAATACTTTCGGCCGATCCGCCCGCGAGCCGCACGGCCTCACCCCCGGTGGGAACGTTCCGCCGGGGGACCTCGGCCGGGACGACTACACGGTGACGACCACCTTGCCCGCGGGATGCCCCTCGGCGAAGTGGCGGATGGCGGCGGGGGCGTCGGCGAGGGGATAGGTGCGGTCGACGGCCGGGGTGACGGAGCCGGACTCGATGAGGCGGGTCAGGTCCTCGAGGGGCTCGAAACCCTCCTTGGCGGTGAGGCCGCGCAGGTTCTGGCTCACGAACTTCGAGACCAGAGGTGTGCGGAGAGCGCGCTGGAAACCGCCGAGCAGGGGGGCCTTGTTGTAGCCGCCCCCGCCGACCACCAGCGTGCCCCGGGGGGTCAGCGCGCGTCGCAGCAGAGACAGCGGGCGGTCTCCGGCCATGTCCAGGATGACGTCGTACCGCGGTCCGTCGCGGTCGACCTCCTCGCGGGTGTAGTCGATGACGTCGTCGGCGCCGAGGGAACGCACCATGTCCGCCTTCGCGCCGCTGCACACACCGGTCACCCGCCCCCCGAGCGCCTTGGCGATCTGCACCGCGAACGACCCCACACCCCCGGCCGCGCCGATGACCATCACCCGCCGGCCCGCCCGGACGCCACCGAGGTCACGAATCCCTTGTAACGCCGTCACCCCGGAAACGGGCACCGCGGCGGCCTGCTCGAACGAGAGGTTCGCCGGCTTGGGTGCGAGCTGCCGCTCCGGCGCGACCGCGAACTCGGCGAACGACCCGGTCTCGCAGGTCCCGTACACCTCGTCCCCCACCTTGAACCGCGTCACCCGAGCCCCGGTCGCCGCCACCACCCCGGCCAGGTCCCGCCCCCGCCCCGCGACCTTGGGCTTACGCAGCCCGAATCCGATGAGCCGCACGAGATACGGCCGCCCGCTCATCAGGATCCACACCCCCGCGTCCACCGCCGCGGCCCGCACCTCCACGAGCACCTCGTCGTCCCCGGCCGGCGGCCGGTCCACGTCCCGCAGTTCGAGCACGTCCACCGGCCCGTACACGTCCTGAACGATCGCCTTCATCGCCACTCACTCCTCTGCTGAATCCGGATACTGGAACACGTCGTCGAGCGGCACCCCGAACACCCTGGCGATCCGGAAGGCCATCTCCAGAGACGGCGAGTACCGCCCCTGCTCGATCGCGATGACCGTCTGCCGCGTCACCCCGATCCGCTCGGCCAGCTCGGCCTGCGTCATCTCGTCCTTGGCGAACCGCAACGTCCGGATGCGATTCGTGACCTGCGTGGGCTTCACCACCGCGGAACGCTCCTGCGATACACGACGACCTTCGTGACGCCCCCGAGCACCGCCGAGAGCACGAAGCAGAGATAGATCACGTTCGCGATCCAGAACCTCTCCCACCCCGCCATCGCCATGAGCATCCCGCCCACCGCCCCGATAACCACGAACGACTGCCCGACCCGCTCCCCCAGCCGCCCGATCTCCCGATCCCGATCGTCCGTAACCTGCGACCCCCGAGGATTGACGATCCCCACCACGATCCCCACCACGATGTCCGCCAGAATCGCCCCCCCGATGGCCCCCCCAACCGTCCAGAGCAACGTCCCCGCGTAAGCCACCTCACCCACAGGCCGCCCATCCATCCGCCCCACGACAAGAACCACGTACACCGCGTACCCGACCACCGAAACCACCAGCCGGATCCACGCACGCCTCTCTTCGAGCGTCATGACTACCCCTCCGATGTACAGATTTCTTTACATCGCCAATGTAGCCAAAACTTGACGTCATGTCTAGAAATTTTTACATCGTGCGCCAGAGGCCGCCGTCGGTACGGGACCGGGGGTCCTAGCGGGAGGAGTCGTCGGGACGGGACAGCACCTCGTGCAGCAGGGCGGCCACGCCCGCGGCGACGCCGAGGGGGACGGCGAGGGACGGCTGCACGACGACCAGCACGCCCGAGCCCGTCGCGACCGTGACGACGATCGCGGCTTTACGCCACCCCAGCCGCCGCGGTCGCCCGCCGGTCCCGCCGGATCCCTCGGCGATCACATTCGCGGGCTCGGGCCCACCACCCGGAGGCCGGGGCGTTTCACCCGGTACGACATTCTCCTGTGGCGGGTGGGCCGGAGGGTGAGCCATTTCTCTGTCCGCCTCTCAGGCCGCCAATCCCATCGCGGGAAGACCCGCCCCCTGCGGCCATTGTCAAATCGTAAACAGAGTTCTCTAGAGAGGACAATGTGCCGCCGAATCCATCGGCATCGGCCGTCCGGCGCTGAATGAGCACCCAATTCCGGGGTCACTGCCGTCGGCCGCATTCAAATCGACCAGTCAGCCAGCCGGTTCAGGTATGCGGGCTTTCGGATCGAAAACGTCAGTGTTTCGTCACCGGATGTCAGATCGAGATCACCCGGTAATGAGACGGCTCGGAAAGTGTCTCCTCGCTCGTCTCGATCCTGCGGCCCTCCGTCTCCACCCAGGCGTGGAAGCTGTACGGGTCGAAGAGCACACCGAGGCACCAGTCGAGACGGCGGTGCTTGCACGCCGCCCACAGCACCGACGCGAGCGACACCTCCAGACAGGCGGCGCGCACGGGGAGGCGGGCGGCGGCGCGGCGGACGGAACGTACTATCCGCTCGGCCTGCGCGGAGGACAGGGGCTTGCCTCCCCGGCGGTGCACTGTACGCACCAGGCCGTGCGGCACGCGGAAGGGCAGCGCGAGCAGGGTGACGGCGAGCAGGAGGAACAGCATGCCGACCGGCCCCGGCACCCCGGCGGGTCGGCTGGCCATCCGAACTCCGGCGGTCCGGTCGCGTTCCTCGATCGTGATCAGGCCGGCCTGGAGCATGTCCTCGATCAGCATCGCCACGTCATGGCGGACACGTTCCACGGACTCCGTGGGGTACCGGTCCTGCAGTACGGTGACCGCGCCCTCGAAGCCGTCACCCGCGCTCAGCGCCGCCCAGACGGTGGCGGCCGAGGTGTTCATCGCATGGCATTCCCCGGAGCGGGGATCGATGACGATCACGCCTCGCTCGGCGTCCGCGTGCTGGTAGAGGTGCTGCGTGACCCTCAGTCTCATGATGATCGGCGAATCATTCGCTAACAGGTGTCGGTTCTGGGCGGGGAGTCGAGGGCGCGCAGCCACGTCTCTGCCGAGATCAGCCGGCCGATGGCGCCCAGGGGAGCCGGGAGGCCCATGTGCAGGCGGATGAGCGTCTCCTCGAAGGCGGGGAGATCGATCACGCCGAGCGCGGCGAGCCTGGAACCGGCCAGCAGCGATCGTATCTCTCCGCGTGCGAGGCGCGCCCCAGCGTACTCCTCGGCGTGGTAGCTCCCTTTCGTTACGCGTGAAATCACCTCCGGCGGCACGAGGCCGCGCATCACGCGGGCGAGCAGGGGCTTGTACGCGCGCGCATCGGCCCTGCGCGCTACGGGTACGCGCGTGCACGCGAGGACCACGGCGTTGTCCAGGAAGGGGGCGTGCACCTCGACGCCGACGGTCGCGCCCAGCTCACGCGTGTACCGCTGCGTGCGCGCGGCGGCGCGCAACTCGGCGAGCATCGTGTGCTCCGCCGGCCCGATGCCCTCGGGCAGGACGCGGGCCGTGGCCGGGTCTCCGGCGATCTCGCTCAGCGCGGCACGCGTACGCCCGCTCAGCCAGCGCAGCGGCTCGCCCGGGACGTGCCACCAGGCGACCGCGTGCGCGGGTGCGTCGGCGGAGCCGCGCAGCGGGTCGCGCATCCGGTGGCCGAGCGCGGCGAGCGCGCGCGGGTGCGTGCCGAAGGCGAGGACCATCGCGCGGGCTGCCAGCGCGGCGGGCGAGACGTTCCTGGACCTGCCGAGCGCCATGCTGTCACGCGCCAGCCGCAGGACGCGGCCGTGGCGCGCCAGGTTCGCCAGGTAGGACGGCGGCGGATGCAGCAACGCGTCACCGCCCTCACCGGTGAGATGGGCGGCGGACCCGCGTGCCGCCGCCCAGCGGAGGCGCAGCAGCGTGCGCCGGTGAGCGATGACACCCGCCGCAGGTTCGCCGGCCGGCCGGGCCGGCATGTGTGAAAGACCTTGGTAGGGGAGTGTCTCCGCGTCGCCGCGCACGACGGACAGATCGATTCGGTCGTCGAGCCCGGCCGCGCGTACCGCGTCCGCGAGGTCGGCGGCCGGGACGAGGGGATTGTGGTAGACGACGGTGCTCAGCGGGGTGGGCGTGTGCGCGGCGGCGGCGAAAGCCAGCGAGGTGGAGTCGAGCCCGCCGCTGAGGTCCGCGGTGACGACGCCCGCGGTGCAGCGGGCCCGCACCGACACCGTCAATGCCTCACGCAGCCGGGCCACGTGCTCGTCAGAGGGGGCGAGGTCGGGCAGCCGGTCGTGATAGGTGCGGACGCTTACCCGGACGCCGTCCGCGCGCAGCACACTCCCGCCCTCGACGGTGCGCACCCCCCGGAAGTGGGTGCGCCCCGAGGTCAACGGCAGCACGTTGGGACAGGTGATGTGGATCGCGACGGTGAGCGGGTCGGGGGAGCGGCCGTGCGCGGCGGCGAGCTCCCGGAGGTCGGAGCCCACGACCGTATGCCCGTCCTTTTCGCTGTAGTAGACGGCGAACTGCCCGGCCAGGTCGGTGTAGACCAGCACCTCTTCGGGGCGGACCACCACGAACATGTGCCCACCAGACAGGGTGGTCAGCCTGTCGGGCGTGTCCCGATCCATCGCGGCGGCGAACTCGGCCGCGACCCGTTCCGGCGGTGCGAGGCCGTGGCCCAGCATGAGCAGCCGGTCGTGGCCGTGCTCCGCCGTGCGCGTGTGCGCGGCGGCCTCGCGGCCCCGAGGGCTCAGGTCCGTGGCGAGGCGCCCCCGTGCGTCCCGGCTGATGGACAGGTGGAACCCCGCAGGACCCTCACCAGTAATACTGCACGTTGATGTCGGCATTGCCGCTCGAGGCGCTTCCACGGGCCAGTGTGCGAATCCGGCCGACGCCCACCATGCGGGGCGGCTCGTACGGGTGGTCGCCCTGAGACCGCTCGGTGGCGGTGCCCATGCCTCCGTCGTTCCTCGTGTTCGCGCCCTCGTCCGCCGCGATCGTGTCTTCCATGTTGTCGACCTCGGTGTGAAGTGTGGGCGCCGTGTCTCAGGCACATCGGCCGCCCCGCGTGTAACGCATGGCGATGGGGACTCTACCGCTAGTCGTTCCTCAAGTGCCCAGCAAGCCGAGGAGCAGGGCACCGTTGGCGGGCGCGTCGGACGCGGTGCTGTACACGACCTTCGTCTTCGCCGTCCATTCGCCGCGGGTCATCTCACGGGCGCACCAGTCTCTGGCGAGTTCCAGGCCACGTGCCGCCTCACCGCCGATCACGATCAGTTCGGGCGCGCCGACGAGACAGGCCATGGCGAGTGCCTGCCCGATCCGGGCAGCGGCGCGCCGGAGCACGCCGAGGCAGACGGCGTCGCCTTCCTCCGCCCGGTCCGTCAGGTCGCCGAGCGACCGCGGCCTCGGCAACTGCTCGGCGTCACACCAGCCGATGGCGTCCCGCATCAGGGCGGACGACTTCACGAAGCCCTCCAGGCAGCCGTGCCTCCCGCACCAGCACGCCTCACCGTGCGGGTCGACCGGCAGATGCCCCAGCTGGCCGGCCAGGCCGAGATGCCCCTGGAGCAGCCGGTCGCCGACGAGCGTGCCGCCGAGCACATGCCCTGACACCTGAAGGAAGAGCATGTTCTCGCTACGGTGCACGAGCTGCTCCGCGTTCGCCGTCAGCAGCGCGTCGTTGCCCACCAGCACCTTGATCTTTCCGTGGGCCGGTGTGAGGCGCTCGGTGAGACCGGTGTCCAGCCCGTCGCACGACCAGGGCGGCGGGGAACCGGAGACACGCCCGTCACGGGGATTGACCGCCCACGGTACGGCCATCCCGATCGTGGCGATGCCGGCTCGCCCGCCCCCGGCGGCGGCGACCAGTCGGCGCACGGCCCCCGTCGTGTCGCGTAGCCAGTGCTGCCCGTCGGCGATCGGGGTGTCCACGGTCTCGTCGCGCCGCTCGACATCGTGTACTTGCCGGGCCACCACGATCGTGCGATGCACGCCGACGCCGAGGCCGACCGCCACACCGTTCGTCGCGGTCAGATGGATCCGGCGTCCGGGAGGCCGTTCCTCCAGGACGTTGTACCTGCGGATGAGATTCCTGACCTCGGTCGTGATGGTGGAGGCGGCCAGCCCGCTGCGATTGCGAAGGTCCGCCCGGGTGCCGGGCGCGCACATGACGGCCCTGATGATTTTGAGATGGCTCTCGTTCAGCTTCACACCGTCGACGGAGTTCTTCAGCAGCATGAGAGCGTCGTGCGTCGGTCGCGCATCGGACATCGGCGGCGCCTCGCGGTCGAGGTGTTCTATTTCGAAATGGCGACACCCCGATCGTGACACAGGAGTTTCGATTCGAAAACGAGCTTGTTCGTTCCGCCTGCCATGCGGCGACGAGATCTCCGCTGTTTCCCGCCGCCCGCCGAGGTCACCTGAGTGCCGGTTCGTCCACTTACGCGGTTTCGGGCCAAGTCGAAATTCCGGCCTTACGCCCAATACTCAAGGGGGCCCGAGGAAATCATCGGTCAAAGACCGGTTTGCGAATACGCCAAGATGCCGGCGGGCTGGGACGACACGGTGGTGGACGCCGCACGGCCGTGCCGGGCGGCGTCCACCGGAGTCAGGTCAGGGGCTGGTGCAGACCGGGGTCGGGGTTGTGGTGCTGTTGCCGTTGGCTACGTAGCCGAAGGTGGTGGTGGCGTTGGGGGCGAGGTTGCCGTTGTAGGGGGCGTTGGTGATGGTTACGGGGCCGTTGGTGCCGGTGTTGGTGCCGTTCCAGAGGTTGGTGATGGTCTGGCCGGAGGGGAGGGTCATGCGGACCGTCCAGGCGGTCAGGGGGGTGGTTCTGGTGTTGCGGACGGTTACCTCGGCCTGGAAGCCGCCGCTCCAGGAGTTGGTCACCCGGTAGGTGGCGGTGCAGCCGGCTGGGGTCGACGTGGGGGTGGGCGTGACGGTGGGGGTCACGGTTGGTGTGACGGTGGGGGTCACGGTTGGTGTGACGGTGGGGGTCACGGTGGGGGTCACGGTGGGGGTGACTGTGGGGGTGATGGTGGGGGTGGGGGTTGGGGTGCCGGCTTCTAGGCTGGCGGGGACGGTGCGGAGGGCGGTCCACCAGGCGGTGGCCATTTTGGCGTAGCCGCCGGCGTTGGGGTGGACGCCGTCGGCCAGGTCGGCGGTGGTCAGTCGGCTGTACATGTCGACCAGGTAGATGCGGCGGCCGGCGTTGGCGCGGGTCTGCACGAGGCCGGGGATCGAGGCGTTGAAGTTGCGGACGGCGGCGTCGGCGCCGTTGAGCGGGATGATGGTCGCGAGGAAGACGTAGGTGTCGGGGGCGGTGCCGAAGATGCGGTCGAGCAGGGTGGCGAGCCGCGTGGCCGCCCCGTTGGGGTTCTGGAACATGTCGTTGGTGCCGATGTGGAGCAGCAGGGTGCGCGGGGTGTAGGTGCGCAGCCAGTTGACGATCTGGGCGTCGATCTGGTCGATGCGCCAGCCCGAGTGGCCCTCGTGGTCGTGGTCGCCCAGGCTGGACGGCCCGTTGAACTGCGACCCGACGAAGTCGACCCGGCGTCCGTCCGCCACCATGCTCTGCCACAGGTTGATGCGGTAACCGCCCGCCACGGTGAGCCCGTCGGTGATCGAGTCACCGAGCGGCATCACCCGCACTCCGCCGTTCGACTCGGCGCCGGCCGCCCCGGAGGCGAACACCGTCGCCAGCAGCAGCGCCAGCCCGGCGATCAGACCACCGATCACATGTGAGGTCCTCGTCATGGGGACACCCGTTCCTTTCCCGCGCCGCACGAGGGCGTCAGAAGGTGGAGTTCATCGGGGGCACATGGGCCGGCCTCCGCGGACCCGCCGCTTTCCGGGCCGCGATGCCATGGCCGCTGGTCGGGGGATCGTCTCAAGGTTTTTTCAGCGCATCAATGAAACGTTTCAGCCCGCGCGCGATCTGGCGATGACCAGGCACGCTCCCTCGCCTCGGCGCCCTGGACGCGGAAACTTTCAGCGCGGGGCCCGGACATTTTCGCCCCGCCGCTCGCGCATGGGAACAGCCCGCCCGGCGGGGCCGGACGGGCTGGGAGGGGGACCGGTCAGACGGAGGCGGTGGCGGGGACGGGGGCCGTCAGGTAGACGGGGAGGGAGCGGTGGCCGTTCATGATGAAGGTGGGGAGGGGCTGGAGGTCGTCCTCGGAGACGGCGAGGGTGAGGTCGGGGAAGCGTTCGAACAGGGTGCTGAGGCCGATGGCGGCGACGGTGCGGGCGATGCCTACACCCAGGCAGTAGTGGGGGCCGTGGCCGAAGGAGAGGTGTTCCTTGTTGGGGCGGGTGACGTCGAACTCGCCCGCCGTCTCGCCGTGGAGGGCGGGGTCGCGGCCGATGGCGCTGTAGTTGACGAGGATCGCGTCGCCCTTGGGGATGGTGACGCCGTCCAGCTCGATGTCCTCGACGGCGTAGCGCAGGGGGAGCTGGGCCAGGGGGGACTGGACGCGGAGGGTCTCGTCGATGACCTCTTCCCAGGAGATCTGGCCGGACTTCACCAGTTCCAGCTGGTCGGGGTGGGTGAGCAGCGCGGTGATGGCGTTGTCGAAGAAGTTGATGGTGGTCTCGGAGCCGGCGCCGAGGATGGCGAAGATGGTGTCGGTGAGCTCGGCCTCGCTGAGGCGGGAGCCGTCCTCCTCGCGGGCGGCGATGAGGTCGGTGGTGATGTCCTCACCCGGGTTGGCGCGCTTGCCGGCGATGAGGACTGCCATGGCGTCACGCCAGCCGCCGAGGATGGCCATCGCCTGCTCGGGGGTGACGGTGGTGTCGATCATCATCTCGATGACGGTGGCGGTCTTGGCGAGGGCCGCTTCGTCCATGCCGATCAGGTCGGCGACGATGCGGGCGGGCAGCGGGTAGGCGAAGCGCTCGCGCAGGTCCACGACCTCGCCGGGCGGGACGGCGTCGAGGGCGTCGAGGAGCAGGTTGGTGAGCTCGACGACGCGGGGCCGGATGGCCTCGGTGCGGCGCCGGGTGAACGCCTTGCCGACCAGCTTGCGCAGCCGGACGTGCTCCTTGCCGTACGCGGTGACCATGTTGTCCATGGCGATCCAGCTGATCATTTCCCAGTCCGGCGGGATCTCGCCGTTGATGAACGCCGGCCAGTGGTTGCGGGCGCTCTTGGTGACCCGGGGGTCGGTCAGCAGGTCCCTGATCACCGCGTAGCTGTTGACCGACCAGGCGCGCACACCGCCGGGCAGTTCCACCAGGGTCGCGGGGCCCATCGCGCGCAGCTTGTCGGCCTCGGCGTGGATGTCCTGGCCAGTGGTGTCGAGGGGGACGGGGCGGCCTTGTTCCATCGGAAGTCTCCCGAGATGCTCGTCGCCGGAGATGATCAGGGCAGGAGGGGGAATGGAAAATACCTGCTCTGGGAAGGTGCCGGATTAATGTCCTGGCAGCCATTTCGATTTTACGTCCGGCGGCACCGGTCCGTATATGGAGGCAGGGGTGCCCCGGCCTGATTCAGCACGACGGAAGATGCCCGCAAACGGCGAATTGAATGGCCATGAGAAAAGGCGCCGGACGGAATGTCCGGCGCCTTTTCTGATACCGCGGTGTCTCAGCCGGAGACCTTGGCGGGTGCCTCGGCGGTCTCCTCGACGGGTGCCTCCGCGGTCTCCGGGGCCTCGCCGCCGCCGTGCCCGTCGCCGGTCGGGGCGACGTGCTTGAGGGCGATGACCGCGATGGTGGCGAGGGTGAGGGCGATCAGGGAGCTGACGCCGGCGGCGGTGTTCAGCGCCGTGGTGAACGCTTCCCGCGCCGCGGTGAGCAGCCCGGCGCCGAGCTGGCCGCCGAGCTCGGCGGCGGCGTTGATGGCGCCCGCGATGCTCTCCGTGGTGCCGGCCGCGGCGTCGGCGGGCACCCCGGCGGGCACGGTGAGCTGGCTCTGGTAGACGGCGGTGCCGACGCTGCCGAGGGTCGCGATGCCGAGCGCGATGCCGAGCTCGCCTCCGGTCTCGGACATGGCCGCCGCCGACCCCGCCTTCTCCGGGGGCGCGGAGGCCATGATGAGCCCGGTGCCGAGGCCCGCCATGGGCCCGGCGCCGCACGCGGCGACGTACAGGCCGGTGAGCAGCAGCGGCAGGCCGGAGCTGGACGCCACCTGGGTGATGAGCGCGTAGCCGATGGCCGACACCACCAGGCCGCCCGCGATGGCGTACGCGGGGCGGATCTTGCGCGCGATGGCGGGCGCCATCATCAGGCTGATCACGGTGACGAAGGTCTGCGGCACCAGCCAGAGCCCGGCCTGCAGCGGCGAGAGGCCCTCGACCGTCTGCAGGTAGAGGCTGGCCAGCAGGTAGCTTCCGCTCATCAGGCCGCCGCCGACCATGATGGCGAGCGCCGCGCTGAACGAGCGGCTGTTGAACAGCCGCAGGTCGAGCAGCGGGTTGGGCAGCGACCGCTGCCGCCGCACGAACGCCACACCGATGATCACACCGATCACGATGGACGCGATCGGCACGGCCTCCCAGCCCTCCTTGGCCAGCTCCTTGAGGCCGTAGATGACCGGCAGGATGGTGCCGAGGGACAGCACGGCGCTGGTCAGGTCGAGCTTGCCCGCCCCGGGATCGCGGTACTCGGGCAGCAGCCGCGGCCCGGCGATGAGCAGCAGTGCCATGACCGGCACGCTGAGCAGGAACACCGAGCCCCACCAGTAGTTCTCCAGCAGCACGCCGCCGACCACGGGGCCGATCGCCATGCCGCCCATGAAGCAGCTCATCCACACCGCGATGGCGGTGCCCATCTGCTTGGGGTCGGTGAACATGTTGCTGATCAGCGCGAGCGTGGACGGCATCAGCGTGGCGCCGGTGATGCCCATGAGCGCCCGGGTGGCGATCAGCATCTCGGGGCTGGTGGAGTACGCGGCCAGCACCGACGCGGCGGCGAACGCCGCCCCGCCGATCATCAGGAGCCTGCGGCGCCCGATGCGGTCGCCGAGGGTTCCCGCCGTGACGAGGAATCCCGCGATCAGGAACCCGTAGATGTCGGTGATCCACAGCTGCTGGACGTGGCTGGCGCCGAGGTCGGTGCTCAACCTGGGCAGCGCGAGGTACAGCACGCTGGAGTCCAGGGCGAGCAGCAGCGTCGGCAGGGCCAGCACGGCCAGGCCTGTCCACTCCCGTCGCCCGGCCCGCACACCGGACCCGGCTACGGCGTTGGCATCCATCGAATGTCCTTCCCTCTGGTGTCTGCGGGCCGTTCCTTACGTCGATTTCTCTATGTGGTGCTATATGGACACGTGATTAGCCGGGCTGTCGCTCTGTTCCTATCAACGGGAAACCTCGCGCGGCATCTCCCAGGGTGCGCGGAATCGCGCCGGGGCGAGTTCCCCCGTCCACCTTCGACGATAGGTTCGCCCACCTGCGTTGGGAACGCCTTTCGCGCCAGGGCGGGGTGGGGCGTAGGGGTGGGGTGACGCCGCATTCCGGGAGATGCGGGCGCCCCCGCCCGGTGTGACGCTGGGCGGCATGACCGGATTCGCGGGGCCCGTCCCGCACGACGCGGTCGTGTTCGACTGCGACGGGACGCTCGTCGACACCGAGACCTCCTGGAACGGCGCCTACCGCGACCTGTTCGAGCACTACGGGGTGCCGCTGGACCCACGGGCCCGCACCCGTCTGGTCGGCCTGCAGCTGCGCGAGCTCGGGCACGCCCTGGCCGACCTGCTCGGCCACCCCGCCGCTCCGGAGGCGCTCGGCCGCACGGTCTACGACCTGGTGCGCGCCCGCGTGGGCGCGGGGGTCGCGGCCCTGCCGGGCGCGGTCGAGCTGGTCACCGCGCTGCACGGCACCCGGCCGCTGGCGGTCGCCACCAACACCCCGGCCGAGATCGTGGCCGACTACCTCGACGGGATCGGCATCAGGGAGGCGTTCGACGTGGTGGTGGACTGCGTCACCGCCGGCGCCCCCAAGCCGTCCCCGGTGCCGTACCTGCGGGCCTGCGGCGCGCTCGGCGTGCACCCGCGGCGTGCCATCGCCGTCGAGGACTCGGGCAACGGCGTGGCCGCGGCCCGCACGGCGGGGCTGTACGTCATCGGCGTCCCCTCGCACCCGGAGGTCGCCCTGGAGGCGGACCTGCGCGCCGCGACCCTGCTGGACCCGGCGGTGTGGAGCGCGTTCGGCCTGGCCGCGCCGGTGCCGGCCTGAGCCGCGGCCCCTCACCACCCCGAGCGGATCGCCCCCACGATGTGCGCGCGGTCCCGCTCCGACAGCCACCACCCGACCGGGATGTGCACCACCCGGTCGTGCACCGCGTCCAGCGCGGGCAGCGCGGAGGTGAACGCGTCGCGGACCGAGGTGTGGGTGTCGTTGCGGCGGACCACCGCGCTCACGGTGACGCCGGCGGCGGTCATCTTGCGGATGAACGCCGGCCGGTCGGCCACCTTCACCGGGTACAGCCAGAACGAGTGCCCCTCGGCGCGCTCGGTGAGCTCCAGGCCGGGCACCCCGGCGAGCTCGGCGTCGAAGTACGCCGCGTTGCGCCGGTGCCGCTCCACCCGCCCGTCCACGTTCGCGAGGTTGGCGAGCCCGACGGCCGCGCTCAGCTCGCCGAGGTAGAAGTTGTACCCCCACTCGGGCACGTCGTAGTCGCCGTTGACCCGGTCGGCCCGCCGGTCGATGCCGAAGAACCGCAGCCGCAGCGCCCGCCGCAGCGACTCCTCGTCCGGCACCACCAGCATGCCGCCGGTGCCGCACGCCAGGTGCTTGGTGGCGTGGAAGCTGAACGCGCAGAAGTTGCCGTGCGTGCCGAGCGGCCGGCCTCCGTGGGTGGTGCCCCACGCTTGCGCGCAGTCCTCGACGACCGCGGGCCGGAAGCCGTACGCCGCCTCGGCGTCGTCCAGGATGGCCGACAGCCGGTCCAGGTCGACCGGATGCCCGGCCCAGTGCACCACCATGACGGCCCGGGTCGCGGGGGAGATCTTCTTGGCGAGGTCGTCCAGGTCGACGTTCAGCGTGCCGGGGTCGACGTCCACCCAGCGGATGCGCAGGCCGTTGGCGAGGATCGCCCAGTTGGTCGCCTCGAAGGTCAGCGGTGTGGTCAGCACCTCGCCGCCGGGCTCGGGGCCGGCGGCGAGGCGCAGCGCCAGGTGCAGGGCGGAGGTGCCGTTGTTGAGCGTCACGAGGTGCGGCGTGCCGAGCCGGGCGCGCAGCGCCTCCTCGAACTCCTCGCCCCGGGGCCCGTGCCCGAGCACGCCGGTGCGCAGCGCCTCCGCCACCAGGGGACCGGCCCCGGGGTCGACCGCGACCTTGAACAGCGGGATCATCGCGAACGGATGCCGACGAACAGTCCCCGCCCGGCCAGGATGTCGTCCTGCTGGACGTACTGGACCGCGCACCCGGCGCGCTCGAAGGCCGCGACGTACTGCGACGGCGCGAACAGCGTGAAGACCTGCACGTGCTCGAAGTGCCTGATCCCGTCGGCGTCGGCGACGATGTAGTGCGCCTCCTGCCGGACGACGTCGCCCGAGCGCACCGACTTGGCCACCCGGGTCACCGTGCGGTCGCCGTCGCGCACCAGGTCGCTGCCGACGTGCCCGTCGGTGAACCTCTCGGGGAAGTACCACGGCTCCACGATGAGCACGCCTCCGGGGGAGACGTGCCGCGCCATGGTGCCCACGGCGGCGTTCAGTTCGTCGGCGGACGCCATGTAGCCGACCGTGCTGTACAGGCTGCACACGGCGTCGAAGGTGCGCCCGAGGTCGAAGTCGCGGATGTCGCCGGGGTGGACCGCCACGCCGGGCAGCTTGATCCTGGCCGCCTCGCGCATGGTGTCGGACAGCTCCAGGCCTTCGACGTGCGCGAAGTGGTCGCGCAGCGACCGCAGGTGCTCCCCGGTGCCGCAGGCCACGTCGAGCAGCGAGTCCGCGTCCGGCTTGCGGGAGCGGACCAGCGACACGACGGCCTCGGCCTCCTTCTCGTAGTCCTTGCCCCGGCGCTGGTAGACGAGGTCGTAGACGTCGCTCACCTCGGACCCGTAGACGTTGGTCTCCCGCGCGGGCGTTTCCGTGGTCATCGGTGACTCCTCAACTGGGCACTGGACGGCAGCGGACGGCGCGTGGAATTCCGCATGCGGCGAGCCTCTCGCGCGTGACGCGCGCGACGCATCTTCAGGAGTGCGGATCGCCTTTCCGGCACGGCACTTCTGGAGAAGAATCGGCTGACACCCGTGGTTAATCTGATCGCATGGAGAGTGCCTGTAGGATTTGCGGCGGCGTCGTCAAGGAATCGATCGACCTCGGGCGCCAGCCCCGGGGAAACGGCTTCCTACTGCCGCAGGACATCGAGAACGAGTTCTTCTTCCGGCTCGCCATCGGCATGTGCGATTCCTGCACGATGACCCAGCTGATGGAAGACGTGCCTCAGGAAATCAGGTATCACGACGCGTATCCCTATCACGCGTCCGGTTCCGCCGTTCATCGCAAGCACTTCGAGCAGAACGCCCGCTACTTCCTGGAGCACGAGCTCACCGGCCCCGACCCGTTCATCGCGGAGATCGGCAGCAACGACGGTGTGATGCTCGCGACCATCGCGAAGGCCGGCGTGCGGCACCTCGGCATCGAGCCGTCGGCCGAGGTCGCTGAGATGTCCCGGGCCAAGGGTGTCCGGGTGCTGCCCGAGTTCTTCGACGAGACGACCGCCGCCAAGATCCTGGACGAGCACGGTCCGGCGGACGTGGTGTTCGGCGCCAACTGCATCGCGCACATCGCGCACCTGGCGTCGGTGGTGCGCGGCGTGGAGCTGCTGCTCGCCCCGAACGGCGTGTTCGTCTTCGAGGAGCCTTACTTCGGCACCGTCGTCGGCAAGACCGCCTTCGACATGATCTACGACGAGCACACGTTCTATCTGGCGGTGCGGTCGGTGCAGGCCATGGCCGAGCGCTACGGCCTGGAGCTGTTCGACGCCGAGCCCCTGGCGCTGCACGGCGGCACCATGCGCTACACCATCGGCCGTCCCGGCATGCGCACCCCCGCCCCCGCGGTGGCGGAGTTCTTGGCGCAGGAGCGCGAGCGGGGACTCGGCGAGCACGCCGCCCTGCAGGGGCTCGCCGCCGCCATGGACAAGGTCCGCACCGACCTGAAGGACCTGCTGGTGCGGCTGCGCGCCGAGGGGGCGAAGGTCGTCGGGTACGGCGCCCCGGCCAAGGCCGCGACGGTGACCAACTACTGCGACATCGGCCCGGACCTGATCCCGTTCATCATCGACTCCACGCCCTCCAAGCAGGGCCGCCTGGTCGCGGGCTCGCACATCCCGGTCCTCGCCCCCGAGGAGTTCGGCAAGGCCGACCCCGACTACGCGGTGCTGTTCGCGTGGAACCACGCCGAAGAGATCATGGCGAATGAGAAGGTGTTCCACGCTCGCGGCGGGCGGTGGATCCTCTACGTGCCCGACGTGCACATCGTCTGACGGACTCCCGGGCGCGGCCGGTTTTTCCCGCGCCCGGGATTCTCGCGTATTCACCCGTGATTCAGCACGTGGGGAGATGCGGCGGGGCCCGGACGGCGCGAATCATACGCCTAGATAGTTCTCTCGTGAATATCCGGCACGGACCATCTAGGAAATGAGGGCCCCACTGTGTCCGCGGTAACGAGTTCGATCCCGAACACGCAATTGAACGAACCCCGACAAGACCTACCCGCGCTGACCGGGATGCGCATCATCGCCGCGCTTCTCGTCTTCCTCTGTCACGCCGTGTACCCGATGACCACCGGCAACCAGACGCCCACCCCGCCGTTCGCGGACCCGGGGATCACCGAGAACCTGATCTGGTTCTTCTCGCCCGGCGGGTCCATCGGGGTGTCCTTCTTCTTCATCCTGAGCGGCTTCGTGATCACGTGGTCCTGGCGGCCGGGGCGGGGAACCGGGTCGTACCTGCGCCGCCGCGTGGTCAAGATCATGCCGAACCACGTGGTGACCTGGGCCCTGGCGATGCTGCTGTTCGCCGCGGCGTTCACCCCGAACTACGGCCTGCCGAACCTCTTCCTGTTCAACGCCTGGAGCTCCGACCCGATGTGGTGGGGCGGGGCGAACATGCCGGCCTGGTCGCTGTGCTCGGAGATCCTGTTCTACCTGCTGTTCCCGCTGCTGATCATCCCGATCCGCAAGATCGCCGACAACCGGCTGTGGCTGTGGGCGGGCATCGTCGTCGCCGCCATGGCGCTGACCTGCGTCGCCACCCTCACCCTGCTGCCCGGCGAGCCCCGCTTCCCCGGCGAGCCGCTGGCGCTGCCGCAGTTCTGGTTCATCTACATGTTCCCGCCGGTCCGGCTGTTCGAGTTCGTGCTCGGCATGGTCCTCGCCCGCATCGTGCTCCAGGGCCGCTGGCCGCGGCTCGGCGTCACCCCGGTGGTACTGCTGCTGGTCGTGGCGTACGCCGCGACGCTGACGGTGCCGTCGCCGTGGAGCCTCACCCTGGTCACCGCGGTGCCGTTCGGCCTGGCCATCGGCACGTTCGCCACGGCGAACCTGCGCGGTAAGCGCACCCTGCTCGGCACCCGGCCGATGGTCTGGCTGGGCAACGTGTCGTTCGGCTTCTACATGACCCAGGCGATCGTGCTCTACTGGCTGAGCCCGACCCTGCTCCCGGGCGCCTCCTACGGCGTCCTCGGCGGCACGCTGCTGATCATCGGCCTCACCGCCGTCAACGTGGTGGCCGGCTGGCTGCTGTACAAGCTGGTGGAGCAGCCCGCGATGCGGCACTGGAGCCGTTCCAAGAAGTCCCCGCCCCCGGCGCCCCGGCACCGCGTGGAGGACACCTCGCTCACGGACGTGCCCGCCTGACGTCCGGCAAAGAACCGGCGCCGGCCGGGGCGGTGGGACCGCCCGGCCGGCGCCGGTTCCTCGTGTTCTCTACAGGGCGCCGCTGTCGGGCAGCGCCAGCCACCACGGGTTGGCCCGGGCCCAGGCGATCGTCTCGGTGAGGCCGTCCTGCAGCGTGGTGCGGGGCTCCCAGCCGAGGATCCGGCGGGCCTTGGCGTTGTCGGGCACGCGGCGCGCCAGGTCCTCGTACGCCGAGCCGAGCCGCTCGCCGGTGTCCACCGCGATGGACGGCGCGTCGGCCCCGGTCAGCTTGGCGACCATCTCCAGCGCGTCGGCGACGGTCGTCTCCACCATGGTGCCGAGGTTGAACGACTCGCCGACCGCCTCCGGGTGGGCGGCGGCCAGCAGCGTGCCCTCGATGGCGTCACCGACGTAGGTGAAGCACCGGGTCTGCCGCCCCTGGTCGTAGGTCACCACGGGCAGCCCGTTCAGCGCCCGGTGCACGTTGCGGCTCAGGATGTACGCGGGCCGCTGCCCGGGGCCGTAGGCGTTGAAGTAGCGCACGATGGTGGTGTCCAGGCCGTGCTGCCGCCCGAACGCGTACGTCAGGTGCTCGGCCAGCGCCTTGGCCGACGAGTACGTCCACCGGTCGACCGACGTCGGGCCGAGCACCCGGTCGCCGTCCTCCGGCCACGGCACGACGGGGTTCTTGCCGAACACCTCGCTGGTGCTGGCCACCACGACCCGGGCACCGGCCCGCGCGGCCAGCTCCAGCACGTTGCGGGTGCCGGAGAAGTTGATGTCGATGACGTCCAGCGGCCGGGCCAGGTACTGGTCCACCCCGACGACCGCCGCCAGGTGGTAGACCACGTCCACCCCGGGGGCGATCGCCGAGCCCAGCGCGGCCGGGTCGCGGATGTCGCCCTGGACGTACCGGGTGTCGCCGGCCGGCCGGTACGGCGACGGCGGCCCGGCGTCGAACACCGTCACCTCGTCGCCGCGGGCGAGCAGCCGGTCCACCAGGTGGCCGCCGATGAACCCCGATCCGCCGGTCACGACGGCGCGCACGGCGCTCACCTGCCGATCCCGCGGTAGACGTACCCGAGCCGCCGCAGCGCGGTGATGCGCTCCTTGGGGAAGTACGCGCGGCCGTCCAGGACGAGGCACGACGTGGCCACCGGCAGCTCGGCGAAGTCGATGTCGGCGAACTCCCGGTGCAGCGTCATCAGCGCCACGCAGTCGGCGTCCAGCACGGCCTCGCGCAGCGTCGCGGCGGGCTTGATGTCCACCAGCTCCTCCGCCTGCACGGGGTCCACCAGCGGGTCGTACACCCGCACCTGCACCCCGGCCTTCTTCAAGGCGGTGACGGCGCCCTCCACGGGCGTCGCGCGCAGGTCGCCGGTGTCGTTCTTGAACGCCAGCCCGAGCACGGCCACCGTGGACGCGTCCGGCCGCTTGCCGAGCCGCACCAGCTCGTCGATGATCAGCTGCGCGGTGTACTCCGGCATGCCGGCGTTGACCTCGCGGCCGATCGGCGCGGTGAGGATCTCCAGGCCGCGCTCGCGGGCGGACCGCCAGACCATCCAGGGGTCCTTCACCAGGCACGAACCGCCCACGCCGACGCTCGGCAGCAGGATGTTCACCTTGCCCGCGCCCTTGGGCACGGTGTTGGCCGCCTTGATCACGTCCAGCACGTCCACGCCGTACAGCGCGCAGAACTTGGCCAGCTCGTTGGCCAGCGCGATGTTCAGGTCGATCCACCAGTTGTCCGCCAGCTTGACGATCTCGGCGGACTCCGGGGACGCCAGCGGGAACACCTCCACCTGGAACGTGTGCGCCCAGAACTCCGCGGCGGCCGCCGTGCTGGCGTCGTCGATCCCGCCCACCACGATCGGCAGCCTGCGCAGCTCGCGCAGCGCGGTGCCCTCGGCGAACCGCTCGGGCGTGAACGCCAGCCCGAAGTGCTCGCCCACGGTCAGCCCGCTGCGCGACAACAGCGGCAGCACCAGGTTGCGGGTCGCGCCCGGCGGCACCGTGCTCTTCACCATGACCAGGTGGCCGTCCCGCAGGTACCGGCTCACCTCGGCGCACGCGCCGCTGAGCTGCTCGTCCACCAGGGATCCGTCGGCACGCACCGGCGTGCCCACCGCGATCAGCACGACGTCGGCCTCACGCACCGCGGCGTAGTCGGTGGTCACCCGCAGCCGTCCGGCGGCCATGCCGGCGAAGAGGAGCTCGGCGAGCCCTTCCTCCTGGTAGCGGCAGTGGCCCGCTTCGAGCTCGTCGACAAGCCGGTCGTCGTTGTCCACACCCGTCACGTGGCAGCCGCGGTCCGCCAGCATCGCGGCGAAGCACGAGCCGACATATCCAAGGCCGACAATCGCCACTTTTGGGTTCTGGAGGTCAGGTAGAAAACGCATGTACGCTCCCGTCGAGGCTAATGAGACGCGATCATCTTGTGATCAGGGCGCGGCGCCGTTTATCTCATGCGGGCATGGAGCGCCCCGGGGTCGTCCCCTGCACGAGCACATAGTCATCCCCTGCCGTTACGCAGCGCATCTCCTGTATTGCGAGGCAGAAAGACTACGGGTGAATAATGGCGTCAACCCCTGCGCGCACGGCCCTATCACGGGCTGGAGGCACCATTCCCCGGCACCCCCCTACGGCCGCCATTTGCGCACCGCAATCCAGGAGATGCGCCATGGAAGCGCCGAGAATGATCCTGATGTCGTGCGCCGCAGACCCGCCTGAGTAAAGGACCGGAGATGAATGACCACAAGGCACTAGTCCTGGACGAGGTCCGCAAGTACCACCAGGACACCTTGATCGACGAGGGGTTCGTGCCGGGCGTCACCGAGATCTGGCCGACAGGTGCGGTGCACGACGTGGAGGACAGGGTCGCGCTCGTCGAGGCGGCCATGGAACTGCGCGTCGCCGCGGGCACGAAGGCACGGAAGTTCGAGTCGGTGTTCGCCCGCAAGATGAAGCGCCGCAAGGCCCTGCTGACCACCTCCGGGTCGTCGGCCAACCTGCTGGCCGTCTCCGCGCTGACCTCGCACCGCCTGCAGGACATGCGGCTGCGCCCCGGCGACGAGGTGATCACCGTCGCGGCGGCGTTCCCCACCACGGTCAACCCGATCCTGCAGAACGGCCTGGTCCCCGTCTTCGTCGACGTCGAGCTCGGCACCTACAACCCGACGGTGGAGAAGGTGGCCGCGGCCATCGGCCCGAAGACCAAGGCGATCATGATCGCGCACGCGGTGGGCAACCCGTTCGACGTCGTGGACATGGCCCAGCTGGCCACCGAGCACGAGCTGTTCCTCATCGAGGACAACTGCGACGCCGTCGGCTCCTTCTACGACGGCGAGCCCACCGGCACCTTCGGCGACCTCGCCACGGTGAGCTTCTACCCGGCGCACCACATGACGATGGGCGAGGGCGGCTGCGTGCTGACCTCCAACCTGGTGCTGGCCCGCATCGTGGAGTCGCTGCGCGACTGGGGCCGCGACTGCTGGTGCGAGCCCGGTGAGAGCAACACCTGCATGAAGCGCTTCAGCTACCAGATGGGCACCCTGCCGGAGGGCTACGACCACAAGTACATCTACTCGCACGTGGGCTACAACCTGAAGGCCACCGAGCTGCAGGCCGCGCTCGGCCTGAGCCAGCTCAACAAGGTGGACTCCTTCTGCGCGACCCGGCGGCACAACTGGAGCCGGCTGCGCGAGGGCCTGGACGGCGTGCCGCACCTGATCCTGCCGGTGGCCACGCCGCGCAGCGACCCGAGCTGGTACGGCTTCGTCATCACGGTCGACCCGGCGGCGCCGTTCGCCACCGGCGAGCTGGTGGACTTCCTGGAGAACCGCAAGATCGGCACCCGGCGGCTGTTCGGCGGGAACCTGCTGCGGCACCCGGGCTACATCGACGTGCCGCACCGGGTGGTCGGCGACCTGACCAACACCGACATCATCATGACCCAGACCTTCCACGTCGGCGTCTACCCAGGGCTCACCGACGAGATGATCGACTACGTCGTCTCCTCGATCAAGGAATTCGTGGAGGCGCGCGGATAGACGCGCTCCGGCCGGGGCTCCGGCCCCCCCTTCCGCCCCGGCCGGCGCCGCGATCCTCCTCCGCCCGCGGCCCGCACCTCTCGGCAAGCCATGTTCCAAGGAGACATCGATGCGAGTCATGATCACCGTCTGGCCACAGATGTGCCACCTGTACCCGGTCATCCCCTACGCCCAGGCGCTGCAGAACGCCGGGCACGAGGTGGTCGTCGCGGGTCCCCCCGGGGCCACCGAGCACGTCACTGCGGCCGGCCTCACCGCCGTGGTGACCAGGGGGGACGAGGCGCCGCAGTCGGCGCAGGACTGGGCACGGCCCGACCTGGTGACCGACCTGGCGGAGCTGGAGCGCCAGGCGAGCGTGCTCGGCGTGAGTGCCGACGTGCGTGACAACTGGGATGTCTTCTACCACTTCATGCTGTTCGGAGTGCGTTTCCACCTGCCTCCCGAGCCCAGCTCGGACAACCTGAGCCTGGTGGACTTCGCCCTCGCCTGGCGGCCGGACCTGGTGCTGTGGGACCCGTGGTTCCCCGCCGGGGCGATCGCCGCCAAGGCCTGCGGCGCCGCGCACGGCCGCATGCTGATGGCCCCCGACTACAGCGGCTGGGTCAGCGAGCGTTTCGTGGCGCACCGGGACGCCGGCGGGGCGCCCGAGCGCAACCCGCTGGCCGAGGCGATGCGCCCCCTGGCCGAGCGGTACGGCGTCGAGGTGGACGACGAGCTGCTGTTCGGGCAGTTCTCCCTGGACCCGATGCCCGAGGAGATGCGGCTGTCGTCCACCATCGAGTCGGTGCCGGTGCGCTGGATCCCCTACAACGGCGGCGCGGTGAAGCCCGAGTGGCTGTACCGGACCCCGGACCGGCCGCGGATCGCGCTGTCCCTCGGCGTGTCCACCCGGATGTACATCAAGGGCGAGTGGCGCAGCCCCAAGATCTTCGACGCGGTGGCCGACCTGGACGTCGAGATGGTCGCCACGCTGAACCAGGACCAGCTCCAGGGCATCACGAGCGTCCCGGACAACGTGCGCACCGTCGACTACGTGCCGCTGTCGCAGCTGCTGCCCACCTGCGCGGCGAGCATCAACCACGGCTCCAGCGGCACCTTCTGGGCGTCCCTGGCGAACGGCCTGCCGCAGCTCATCGCGGACACCGACGAGCGCCAGGGCCAGAGCATCGCCGGTGAGGGCGAGGAGGCGCAGTTCCAGATCCCCGAGCGCCACATCCTGTCCCCGATCGCCGCCCGGTACGTCGCCGAGAACGGCGCGGGCATGCGGCTCAACCACCAGACCCAGTCGGTGGACGAGATCCGCACCCAGATCATCAAGGTGCTGGACGACCCGTCCTACAAGGACGGCGCCACGTCGCTGCGCAACGACTGGCTGGCCCTGCCGACCCCGGCCGGGATCATCCCGGACCTGGAGAAGCTCACCGCCCGGCACGCGCGGGGCTGAGCCCGTTCGCCGGGCGCAGAAGAGAGAGACGGTTGATGAAGGCACTGGTCTTGTCGGGCGGGTCCGGCACCCGGCTGCGCCCGTTCAGCTACTCGATGCCGAAGCAGCTCATCCCGATCGCCGGCAAGCCGGTGCTGGAGTACGTGCTGGAGAACATCACCGCCCTCGGGGTGAGCGAGATCGGCGTCGTGGTGGGGGAGCGGGCGCAGGAGATCATCGAGGTCATCGGCGACGGCTCGCGCTTCGGCGCCCGGGTCACCTACATCCCCCAGGACCGCCCGCTCGGGCTGGCGCACTGTGTGTCGCTCGGGCGCTCGTTCCTCGGCGACGACGACTTCGTGATGTACCTCGGCGACAACATGCTCCCCGACGGTGTCACCGGCATCGCGGCGGAGTTCCTGGCGGCACGCCCCGCCGCGCAGGTCGTGGTGCGCCGGGTGCCCGACCCGCGCGACTTCGGCGTGGTCGAGCTGGACTCCGGCGGCGCGGTGCGGCGGCTGGTGGAGAAGCCCAGGTACCCGCGCAGCGACCTCGCCATGCTCGGCGTCTACTTCTTCACCCCGGCGATCCACGAGGCGGTGGCCTCCATCGGGCCGAGCGCCCGCGGCGAGCTGGAGATCACCGACGCCGTGCAGTGGCTGGTCACCACCGGTGCCGACGTGCGGGCCAGCGAGTACACCGGCTACTGGAAGGACACCGGGCGCGCCGAGGACGTGCTGGCGTGCAACCGCCGCCTGCTCGGCGAGCTGCGCCCCTCGGTGGCCGGGCACGTGGACGCGTCGAGCGTCGTGGAGGGACGGGTGGTGATCGGCCCCGGCGCCCGGATCTCCCGGTCGAGGATCGTCGGCCCCGCCATCATCGGCGCGGGCACCCTGGTCGAGGACAGCCACATCGGCCCCGGTACCTCCATCGGGCCCGGCTGCGTGGTGCGGGGCACCCGGATGGCCGACTCGATCGTGCTGGACGGCGCCTCGATCTCGGGCGTCTCCGGGCTGCTCGGCTCGCTGATCGGCCGCTCGGCCACGGTGGTCCCCGCCGTGCACGGCGACGCCCAGCACTGCCTGGTGGTCGGCGACCACACCCGCATCGAGATCGCCGCCTGACGTGGACGGTGATGCGCCCCCGCGGGGGGTCCCCGCGGGGGCGCACCGGTGGTCAGGCGACCATGAGGCGTAGCGGATGCCCGGCGGTCACTCGTCGGCGGCCGGGCGGTAGGAGAGCACCACGATGCCGGAGCGGAACGTGGTGGACTCGGCGAGCTCCAGGCGGGCCTTGCTGCCCTCCTGCACGATGAGGCTGCCCGGGGTGGTGATGCCGACCAGCACCGGGTGCACCCAGATCTCCAGCTCGTCGAGCAGGCCGGCCTCCAGCAGCGAGTGCGCGAGGCGCCCGACGCCGTAGATGAGGATGTTCCCGCCGTCCTGCTCCTTGAGCTTGGCGACCTCCCCGGCGACGTCGTCCCTGATCACCGAGACCGGACCCCACTCGGCCTTCTCGATGCCCGCCGAGACGACGTACTTCTGGATGGAGTTCATCCGGCCGGCGAAGCCGTCCAGGCCCTCCTGGTCGGCCATGCCGGGCCACGCCTCGGCGAAGCCCTCGTAGGTGCCGCGGCCGAGGAGCAGGGCGTCGCTGGCGAACAGCGTGGCGCGGGCCCGCTCGGCCGCCTCTTCGTTGAAGTACGGCATGGACCACTCGGGGTTCTCGATCACCCCGTCCAGCGAGGCGTACACGACTGCGATGATCTTGCGCAACTGATTCCTCCGTACTGCGGCCGGCCGCCGTGCCGCACGGTCCTTCCGGGGACCGGTGCGGCCGGGGGCCGGCCGTGGGGGTGGACTGGTGGCGTTCGAAACGCGTGGCTCAGGCCGGGGTCAGTGACTTGGTGACGATATCGGAGATCACGCCGACGGTGGTGTAGTCGCCGGGGGTGAAGCTGACCTTGGTGACGGCCAGGGACGTGCCGGTGCCGAGGTCGGCGTCGGCGAGGCTGCCGCCGGCGCCGGGCCAGCCGATGATCGGGCCGGCCGGGGGAGAGGCGACCGGGCGGGCCAGGTTGTAGCCGAGGCCGTACGCGGTCGGGTAGCTGAAGATCTCGTCGACGCCCTGGGAGGACGGCTGGGAGATCTGCGCGAGGCGCTCGGGGGAGATGAGGCGGACGCCGTCCACCTCGCCGATCAGCGCGGCGTAGATCTTGGCGACGCCGCGCGCGGTGACGGTGCCGCCCGCCGGGATGTCGGCGCCGAGGTAGTCGGCCCGGTTGCACATCTCGGGGCTGAGCTGCACCGCGCGGGGGGCGATCTTGAAGAAGGTCGGCATCATGGATTCGAGCATGTCCATGTCCATGGGCGGCCCGGCCGCCTCCAGCTTCGCCACGCGGTCCAGCTGGTCGGACGGGACGCCGAAGTACACCTCGTCCGCGATGCCGAGCGGCCCGGCGATCTGCTCGGCCAGCACCACCGAGATGGGCTTCCCGGTGGCCCGCCGGACCACCTCGCCCACCAGGTAGCCGAACGTCTGGGGGTGGTAGCCGACCTTGGTGCCCGGCTCCCACCACGGCTCGCTGTCGGCGAGGGCGGCCGTCATCTTGTCCCAGTCCACCAGGTCGTCCGGGGTGGTGTCCGCCGGGACGCCGGGCACGCCGACGGTGAAGTCGAGCACCTGGCGCAGCGTCGCGCCCTGCTTGCCGTGCGCGGCGAACTCCGGCCACACGTCGGCGATGGGGGCGTCGTAGTCCAGCACGCCCTGCTCGGCCAGCACGTGCACGACCGCCGAGGTGAGGCTCTTGCCCGTGGAGGAGCTGTAGATGGGCGTGCCGCCGGTCAACGCCCGCCCGGTCTCGGCGTCGGCCAGACCGGCCACCGCGTCAACCACGAGCTCGCCGTCCTTGTACACCGCCACCTGTAGGCCACGCTCGGTCCCGGAGGCGACCAACTCGTCGATGGCGTTCTGCACCTGCTGCTGAAGATCGCTCATTGTCTTTCCTCTGCGCTGGATGTCATGGCTGGCCGCCGGGCCCTGCGGGCCGGCGGCGGGATCGTCAGGTACCGATCGCGAAGTCCTCCCATGCCGGGACACTCACGATTTTGTCCGGGGAGGTGACGAGCGACAACGCGATGCGGGCACAAAGCATTCTGCGATAAAGACCACCGGGCGGGGCCGCCGGAGATCCGCCACGCCCGGATGCCCTGGTCGCGTGCTGGTTCCGAATGATGCTCGGGTTATGTCCGGGCGGCGAGATTTCCGGAACGCGCTGGGGTGACCCCTAAACTCCGCATTCGGCGCATTACCGGGCGAGCCACCCGAACCGGTCGGCCTGGTCCGTCGCGCTCGGTGACGGTCCCGGACCCCCAGGACGCGGGTGCCGTAATGGGTGCGGGGCGGGAAATCTGGGGTCGGTAAACCGGGCATGCCGGGAATATCGCATTTAAGGAGATGCCCTGTACGGAGGCGCCGCGTGACGATATCTGACGGACCCGTCTATATAGGATCAGGTGCTCAATGCGTCCCTTCCACATTGAAATTCCGCAGGCCGACATCGACGACCTCAAGGCGCGACTCGCCGCCACCCGCTGGCCCGGTGAAATTCCCGGTTTGGGCTGGCAGCGCGGCGTCCCCGTGGAATACCTCAAGGAACTGGCCGAGTATTGGCGCACCGCCTACGACTGGCGGTCGGCCGAGCGGAAACTGAACGCCTTCCCGCAGTTCACCACCGAGATCGACGGCGCGAACGTGCACTTCCTGCACGTCCGCTCGCCCGAGCCGGACGCCACCCCGCTGATCATCACCCACGGCTGGCCGGGCTCGGTCGCCGAGTTCACCGACGTGATCGGCCCGCTGACCGACCCCCGCGCGCACGGCGGCGACCCGGCCGACGCGTTCCACGTGGTCATCCCCTCCATCCCCGGCTACGGCTTCTCCGGCCCGACGCCCGAGCCCGGCTGGGACGTGCCGAGGATCGCCCGCGCGTGGGCCGAGCTGATGAGCCGCCTCGGCTACGACCGGTACATCGCGCAGGGCGGCGACTGGGGCAAGCCCATCTCGCTCCAGCTCGGCCTGGCCGACCCCGCGCACGTCGCCGGCGTGCACATCAACATGCTGGTCACCTTCCCGCCCGGCGAGGCCGCCATCGCCGAGCTGGACGGCGAGGACATGCAGCGCCTCATGCACGGCGGCCACTTCGCGCAGGACGGCATCGGCTGGCAGAAGATCCAGTCCACCCGCCCGCAGACCCTCGCGTACGCGCTCACCGACTCCCCGGCCGGGCAGCTCGCCTGGATCGTGGAGAAGTTCCAGGAATGGTCGGCCGCGGACAAGACCCCCGAGGACGTCATCGACCGCGACGACATGCTGACCAACGTCTCCATCTACTGGTTCACCGCCACCGCGGGCTCCTCGGCCCAGCTGTACTACGAGGCGTCCTACGGCGACGAGGCGTTCGCGCGCACCTGGGGCGGGCCGTGGCCGCTGGAGATGCCGGCCGCGGTAGCCGTCTTCCCGTTCGACGCGACCCGGCCGATCAAGAAGTGGGCCGAGCAGGCGCTGCCGAGCCTCACCCGCTGGACCGAGTTCGAGCGCGGCGGCCACTTCGCCGCCATGGAGCAGCCCGAACTGCTGGTCGGCGACATCCGCGCCTTCGCCCGCTCGCTCGGGCAGGCCTGATCCGCACTCCAGGAGATGCGTAGCCTCGCTACGCGCCGTGACGATGTGGTGGGAAACAGCGGATCCACCGGCTGGCCGGGGTCATCCGCGGGACTTTAAGGGAGGTGACCGCCATGGGCGACCTCGTGGGAGACCGCGCGGTGGTGCTGGGCGGGAGCATGGCGGGTCTGCTGGCGGCACGTGTGCTGTCCGAGGCCTACGGCGAAGTGCTGATCGTGGACCGCGACAAGCTGGCCGGGGTGACCACCGCCAGGCGCGGCGTCCCCCAGGGGCGGCACGTGCACGGGCTGCTGGCCCGCGGCCAGCAGATCCTCGAGGAGCTGTTCCCCGGGTTCACCGCGGGCGCCATCGAGTCGGGCGTGCCGACCGGTGACCTCGGCGAGCTGCGGTGGTACTTCAACGGCGTCCGGCTGAAGCCGGGCACCACCGGGCTGGTGTGCGTGTCCGCCGCCCGCCCCGTGCTGGAGGCCCACGTCCGCAAGGGCGTCGAGGCCCTGTCCAACGTGAGATTCGTCGAGGAGACCGACATCGTCGGCCTGGCCGCCACACCCGAGGGCGACCGGGTCACCGGCGTGCGGGTGCAGCGGCACGAGGCGGGCAGCACCGAGGAGGTGCTGGACGCCGACCTCGTGGTGGACTGCACCGGCCGCGGCTCGCGCACCCCCGTCTGGCTGGAGCAGCTCGGCTACGAGCGTCCCGCCGAGACCCAGATCAAGATCAACCTCACCTACACCACGCAGGTCTTCCGGCTGCCGGACGAGAGCATCCTCAACGGCGACCTGTCGATCAACCCGGTGTCCTCGCCCTCGCACCCGCGCGGGGCGTTCTTCTCCCGCATCGAGGGCGGCAAGTCGGCGGTGTCGCTCACCGGTGTGCTCGGCGACAGCGCCCCCGCGACGCCCGAGGGATTCATGGACTTCGCCAGGTCCCTGCCGGTGCCGGACGTCTACGACGTCCTCAGGGACGCCGAGCCGCTGGACGACCCGGTGGCGTTCCGCTACCCGGCCAGCGTCCGGCGCCACTACGAGAAGCTGGACCGGTTCCCCGACCGGCTGCTCGTCATGGGCGACGCCGCGTGCAGCTTCAACCCGGTGTACGGCCAGGGCATGACCGTCGCCGCGCTGGAGTCGATGACGCTGCGCACCCACCTGGCCAAGGGCACGCCGCCCGAGCCGCGCGCGTTCCTGAAGGACATCTCCGACGTCATCGAGGTGCCGTGGGGCATCTCGGCGGGCGGCGACCTCGCCTACCCCCAGGTGCAGGGCGCCCGGCCGTTCATGGTGCGGATGATGAACTCGTACATGGCCAAGCTGCAGGCCGCCGCCACCCTGGACGGCCGGATCACCCGGACGTTCATGCGGGTCGCCGGCCTGGTCGACCCGCCGCAGGCCCTCATGAGCCCCGGCATGATCTTCCGGGTGCTGCGGGGCGCCAGGAAGGCGCCGCGGGCCGTCGCCGTGCCGCCCGTGGGCGAGCCGGTGAGCGAGCCGGTCGCCTGAGGACCGCACGCAGGAAGATGCGGCCCCCCGGCGGGGGCTGTGAGGCTGACGGGGACCGCGCCGACGGCGTGGTCCCCGTTCGCACGTCCCGCCGGAGAAGGAGATGTCCATGAGCGCCACCGCCGACACGCCCGCACCGGCCGAGCCCGACGGCATCCGCGTCGTCGGGGCGCGTGAGAACAACCTCAAGGACGTCTCCCTGACCATCCCCAAGAACAAGATCACCGTGTTCACCGGGGTGTCCGGGTCCGGCAAGTCGTCCATCGTGTTCGACACGGTCGGCGTGGAGGCGCAGCGCCAGCTCAACGGCACGTTCCCCGCGTTCATCCGCAACCAGCTGCCGAAGTACGAGCGGCCGAGGGCGGACGCCATCGAGAACCTCAGCGCGCCGGTCATCGTCGACCAGAAGCCGGTCGGCGGCAACGCGCGCTCCACCGTCGGCACCATGACCGACATCTACTCGATGATCCGCGCGCTGTTCGCCCGGCACGGCTCGCCGACCGACGGCCTGGTGTCCACCTACTCGTTCAACGACCCCAAGGGCATGTGCCCCGAGTGCGACGGCCTCGGGCAGAGCGTGCGCGCCGACGTCGACCTGATGCTCGACAAGGCCAAGTCGCTGAACGAGGGCGCCATCCGCCTGCCCAACTACGGCGTCGGCACCCCCGACTGGCAGCTGTACGCCAACTCCGGCAAGCTCGACCCCGACAAGCGCCTCGGTGACTACACCCCCGAGGAGTGGCAGCTGCTGCTGCACGGCAGCGGGTTCAAGGTGCAGCTCAACGTCAAGAGCGGCTCGTACAAGACGAACTACGAGGGCGTGGTCGACCGCTTCACCCGGCTCGGCGTCAAGCGCGACCTCAGCGCGGTCAGCGAGCGCACCCGCGAGGCCATCCAGCGCTTCATCACCGAGGGCCCGTGCACGGCCTGCGACGGCGCCCGGCTCAACCCCGCGGCCCTGGCCACCAAGGTCGACGGCCGCAACATCGCCGACTGGTCCCGCATGCAGATCAGCGACCTCATCGAGGTGCTGGCCGCCATCGACGACCCCGTGGCCACCCCCATCGCCACGGCCGCGCGCACCGCGCTGGAGCGGGTCGCCGCCATCGGCCTCGGGTACCTCAGCCTGGACCGCGCCACCGCGACCCTGTCCGGCGGCGAGAGCCAGCGCCTCAAGCTGGTGCGCCACCTCGGCAGCACCCTCACCGGCATGACGTACATCTTCGACGAGCCGAGCGTCGGCCTGCACCCCCGCGACGTGGGCCGCCTCAACGACCTGCTGCGCGCCCTGCGCGACCAGGGCAACACCGTCCTGGTCGTCGAGCACGACCCCGACGTCATCGCCATCGCCGACCACGTCGTGGACGTCGGCCCCCGGGCGGGCGCGCACGGCGGCGAGATCGTGTACGAGGGCACGGTGGCCGGCCTGCGCACGGCGGACACCCGCACCGGCGAGGGCCTGCGGCGCGCCACCCGCGGCAAGGACAGCTTCCGCACCCCGTCCGGCGCCCTGCCCATCAGGAACGCCACCCTGCACAACCTCAAGGACGTCTCGGTGGACATCCCGACCGGCGTCCTCACCGCCGTCACCGGCGTCGCCGGCTCGGGCAAGAGCACCCTCATCGCCGACGTCTTCACCGCCGCCCACCCCGAGGCCGTCTTCGTCGACCAGTCGGCCATCGCCGCGTCCTCCCGCTCCACCCCCGCGACCTACCTCGGCCTGATGGACCCGGTCCGCACCCTGTTCGCCAAGACCACCGGCGCCGCGGCCGGCCTGTTCAGCTTCAACTCCGAGGGCGCCTGCGGCGACTGCCAGGGCCGCGGCGTCATCATCACCGAGCTGGCCTACATGGACCCGGTCACCACCCACTGCGACAGCTGCGACGGCCGCAGGTTCAAGGACGAGGTGCTCGCCCACAAGCTGCGCGGCAAGTCCATCGCCGACGTCCTGGAGCTGTCCGCCGAGGACGCCGTCACGTTCTTCACCGAGGCCCCACTGCGCCGCAAGCTCCGCGGCCTCATCGACGTCGGCCTGGACTACCTGAGCCTCGGCCAGCCCCTCAGCACGCTGTCCGGCGGCGAACGCCAGCGCATCAAACTGGCCACCCAGCTCAACACCACCGGCACCGTCTACGTCCTCGACGAGCCCACCACCGGCCTCCACATGTCCGACGTCGACACCCTCCTCACCCTCATCGACGGCCTGGTCGACAAGGGCAACACCGTAATCGTCATCGAACACAACCTGGACGTGATCCAGCAGGCCGACTGGATCATCGACCTAGGCCCCGACGGCGGCCGAGACGGCGGCGAGATCATCTTCACCGGCACCCCCACCGACCTCCTCACCACCGCCAACTCGCTGACCGCCGACCACCTCCGCCAGTACCGCGCCACCCACACCACCGACCCGATCCCAGTCGGCTAAGGCCCGGCGCCTTCCCAGGTCTCGGGGCACCCCCCGCCCCAAGACCATCGTCCCGCACCCTCGAAAAGGTGCCTTCGGCGCTGTTCTTTTAAACGACCCGCAGCCACCCCCCGCCGTCGCGCGGGAAGTCGTGCCACACCCTGGAAACGGTGCCTACGGCGCAGTCTTATTCAGGCGACCCTCGCCTCACTCACGACCGCCCGCCGCGCGGGAAGTCGTGTCACGCCCCTCAAACCGCTTCTCCCCACCGGCCACCCTTGACACCTTTGAGGAAGATCTCCCATCCGGCTTTGCCGACAGCCAGCACCGGGCCGTGCGTCACCTTGGAATCGCGCACCAAGAAGACCCGCGGAGTGTTCCCTTTGCGTGAGACCCCCGCCGGAACAGGGTCGACGCATGCGACTTCCAGGCAGTTGGACCCGTTGCCGCTGTAGCGACTCTTCCGCCAGGTGATTTGAGATCCGTCCATTTCGACCTCGGACTCCCTCTCGTGAGCATTTGGTTACGGCCAACTGGGCGGCCCCGTGAGGGGCCGCATTTTTTATTGGGCCGCGACGGTCGCATGCCCGTTCTCCACCGCCAGAGGTGTGATCCAAAAGGGCTTCCAAGCTGGCGCGCGGCTACCATTCTCCGCCTAACACCAACTCAGTGCGATACTCCGACTCCGGAAGGTGCCCGGCTGGACGGGTTGTTCAGCGGCCCGACCCCGTCCGGGATCGGGATCGGGGCCGCGCCGGCGACCAGGGCCGTGGCCCGCGACGTGTTCGCCGTCGATGGAACCGACGCCTCGCTGTGCGATGTCGCGCGGCACATCTCCAGAAGACGGCACGTGGGAAGGCTGGTCACGCTTGCCGAAAGCGTGCAAACTTCTTTGACGTTTTCGTGAGGACAGTGGTCTACTGCCTGCCCGTGACGACTCTGACGAAGGTTCAGCCTGCCCCTGTCATCGACGAGGTGGCCCGGCTGCTGACCGAGCACTACGTTTTCCCTGAGATAGCCGAGCAGCTCGGCGGCGTGTTGCGACGGCGACTGGGCGAGGGCGCCTATGACGTCGACGGGGCCGAGGAGCTCGCGCGTCTGGTCACCGTGGACCTGCAGTCCGTCAACGACGACAAACATCTGAGGCTGAAGCATCACGCCGACCCGGTGCCTCCCGGGCAGATGGAAGCCACCTTGGCCTCCATCCGCCGGGACTTCGACACCTCGCTGGGCGGTGCGTCCCGGGTGGAGTTGCTCGACGGAGGGGTCGCCGTGGTGGAGCTGGCGCCGATGCTGTTTCCGCTGGAGTGGGCCGCCGAACCGCTGAGCGCCGCGCTCACCCTGGTCTCCCGCGCCCAGGCGCTGATCGTGGACCTTCGCGGCAACCGGGGCGGCGACCCGGACACCGTCGCCTTCATCTGCGGCTACCTCTTGGACAGGCGCACTCACCTCAACACCATGTACTGGCGCGACGGCGAGCGCAGCGAGCAGTCCTGGAGCCTGCCGCACGTTCCCGGCGCGCGTTTCGGCGGCAGCAAGCCGTTGTACGTGCTGACCAGCGACAGCACCTTCTCCGCCGCCGAAGAACTGGCCTACGACCTGCAACAGCTCGGCCGCGCGGTCGTCGTCGGCGAGCCCACCCGCGGCGGCGCGCACCCGTGCAAGGGCTGGACCGTGCACCCCCACCTGGAGGCCACCGTCCCCACCGGCCGCGCCGTCAACCCCGTCTCCGGCACGAACTGGGAAGGCACCGGTGTGCGGCCCGACGTCCCTTGCGCCGCCGCGGAATCCCTCGACCAGGCGCACGCACTGGCTCTCGCCCGGCTGGCAGGCTGAGCCGGGTAAAGGCCTGGTCGCTAAGAGTGACAGGGTGTCGTATTCGCGTCAATGTCAGGAATACGCCATTGCCGGGAAAGCCCCGTCCGGGGCGTCGGCGTCCTAGGTTTCGCTCGTGTCGCCGCAGGTCGGACGTGTTTTTGTGGGTGCGGTGAATGCCGGGGCCGCGGATGTTTCGACCATCGCCTCGTGTTAAATCCTGTTCACCGTACTTGTCAGGAATGACGGGACCCCAGCACGATTCTCCGCGTGGGTTGTAATCGTCCTATCACCCAATCCCCCCACGGGTTTCCCACGGCCCGTGAAGGAGATCGCGTGTCCATTTCCCGCCTACGGCGAGCGGTCCTGATCGGGATCACCGCATTCGCCCTACTGGCCCCCCAGAGTGTGGCGTACGGCGCCGCGCCGGCCGCGCCCGCGTCTGACAAGATCGATCGTGCGGTACGGGCCGACCTTTCCCAGGACGACAAGGCCACCTTCTGGGTGCGCCTCAAGGACGGTGCCGACCTGCGGGCGGCGCGGGGCGCCAGGAGCAAGGCCGACAAGGGGCGGCAGGTGTACCGGGCGAAGACGGAGCTCGCCGCCTCCTCCCAGGCCGGGCTGCGCAAGCTTCTCAAGGGTGCGCGTGCCGACTTCACCCCCTTCTGGATCGTCAACATGGTCAAGGTGACCGGGGACGCGGAGCTGGCGGCCAGGATCGCCGGGCTTCCCGAGGTGGCGGCGATCGAGCCGTCCAAGGTCGTCGCGCTGCCCGACCCGGAGCCGGCGAAGGCCGAGGCGAGGGCCGCCGGCGTCGAGTGGAACATCGACCGCGTCAACGCTCCGAGGGTGTGGGACGAGCTGGGCGACCACGGTGAGGGCATCACCATCGCCAGCATCGACACCGGCGTGCAGTGGGACCACCCCTCGCTGGTCTCCCAGTACCGCGGCACCAAGCCCGACGGGACCGTGGACCACAACCACAGCTGGTTCGACCCGGCGGGCGCCTGCCCGGCCGGCGTGCCGTGCGACGACCGCGGCCACGGCACCCACACGGTGGGCACCATGGTCGGCGGGGACGGCATCGGCGTCGCCCCGGGAGCCAAGTGGATCGCCGCGAAGGCGTGCCTGACCGTCGGCGGGTGCCCCGACTACGCGCTGCTCGCCGCCGGGCAGTGGATCCTCGCGCCCACCGACCTGAACGGCCAGAACCCGCGCCCCGACCTCGCGCCCGACATCGTCAACAACTCCTGGGGCGGCAAGGGGATCGACCTCTGGTACACCGACATGGTGGCGGCATGGGTGGCCGCCGGCATCTTCCCCGCGTTCTCCAACGGCAACGAGGGACCGGCGTGCGGCACCACCGGTACACCCGGCGGCTACGTCGCGAGCTACAGCGCCGGCGCGTTCGACGCGAGCGGCCACATCGCGTACTTCTCCTCCAGGGGCCCCGGTGAGAGCGGCGAGATCAAGCCGAACATCTCGGCGCCCGGCGTCGACATCCGCTCCGCGCTGCCCGGCGGCGCGTACGGCCTGAAGTCCGGCACCTCGATGGCCAGCCCGCACGTCGCAGCGACGGTGGCGCTGATGTGGTCGGCCTCCCCGCCCCTGCGGGGCGACATCGACAACACGCGGGCACTGCTCGACGGGACGGCGGCCGACGTCGACGACGGAGGCTGCGGCGGCACCGCGGCGGACAACTTCGTGTGGGGTGAGGGCATGCTCGACTCCTACGCGGCGGTCAAGGCCACCCCGGCGGGCGAGCTGGGCACGCTGACCGGCACGGTCACCTCCGCCGGGTCCCCCGTGGCCGGCGCGACCGTCACCATCTCCGGTCCGCTGAGCCGTACCGTCCCCACCGCGCAGGACGGGACCTACAGGCTGCCCCGCCTGCTGAGCGGCGAGTACCGGCTCACCGCGAAGAAGTTCACCTACGACGACGTCACCACGACCGTCACCGTCTCCACCGACCAGACCGTCACCCAGGACCTGTCGCTGACCGCGCAGGAGCTGAGCACGGTGTCGGGAACGGTCACCAGCGTGGGCCTGCCCGAGGCGGGCGCCACCGTGACCGCCGCCGGCACCCCCGCCACCACGGTCACCGACGCGGAGGGCCGCTACGCGCTGCGGCTGCCGCACCAGACCTACGACCTGAAGGTCACGGCGACCTCGCTGTGCGCCGAGGCGGTCACCGTGCCCGTCACGGTGACCGGCGACCAGGCCGAGGACATCGAGCTGGCGAGCCACATCGACGGCTTCGGCCACACCTGCAGGAGCGGCGCCGACGCGTACGTCGAGGGCACCACCCTGGAGCCGCTCACGTACGACGACGAGACCCAGACGCTCGCGCTGCCGTTCGCCTTCCCGTTCTACGGCGGGACCTACACCAGCGGCGTCGTCAGCACCAACGGGTTCATGACCTTCGGCACCGACCGCTACTCCCACCCGACCCACGGCTCGGTGCCCTCCGGCGGCGGGCCGAACGCGGCCATCTACCCGTACTGGACCGACCTGGGCCTGTTCGACGAGGGAGCCGGGCTCTACACGGCCACCATCGGCACCGCGCCGAACCGCACGTTCGTCGTCGAATGGCGCAAGGCGCGGTTCTACGGCGTCGACGCGCTCATCTCGTTCGAGGCGCTGCTCGGCGAGGACGGCTCCATCGGGTTCCGCTACCGCGGCATCGACAGCACCTACGCGGCCGGCGAGAAGGCCACCGTCGGCATCGAGAACGGGGACGGCACCGACGCGTTCCAGTACTCACTGGACGTCCCCGCCCTGCGCGACGACCAGAGCCTGACCTTCGCCGCCCGCGGCCACGGCCTGGTGTCCGGCACCGTCACCGACGCCAACGACGGCGAGCCCCTGGCGGGCGCGACGGTCAAGGTGGGTGACGCGGCCTCCCTCACCACCGGGGCCGACGGCACGTTCCTCGGACAGGTCCTCGCCGGGGATCACACGCTGGAGGTCACGGCGGAGAACTACGGCACCGTCACCAAGGAGGTCACCGTCACGCCCGGCACGCGCAACCGGCTCGACACCGCCCTGACCACCGGCCGCGTGACGGCGTCGACCGGCCAGATCACCCTGGTGATGCCCACCGGCACCACCCGGAAGGGCACCGTGGAGCTGTCCAACCCGGGCGCCGGCACGACGTACACCGTCGAGAACGACCCCGCGCAGACCTGGCTGGCCGTCACCCCCGTCAGCGGGAGCATCGAGGCGGGTGAGACCGTCCCGCTGCGGGTCACCGCGTCCAGCACGGGAGTCCGGCCCGGCACCGTCCGCACCGGCGTCCTGGTGGTGCGCTCGGCCAGCGGCCGCGCCCCCGCGTTCCCGGTCCTGGTCTCCGTCGTCGTGCCGAAGCTCCAGATCGCCGTCGAGACCGGCGGCAAGAAGGTCGTCGACTCCACCGGCGACACCTGGACACCCGACCGGAAGTACACCCGCGGCGGCCACGGCTACGTGGGCGACAGCAAGGAGACGACCACCACCAAGCCGATCGCCGGCACCACCGACCAGACCCTCTTCAGAACCGCCCGCGAAGGCATGCGCGAATACCGCTTCGACAACGTCCCCGACGGCGTCTACACCATAGAACTCGGCTTCGCCGAAACCCACGGCAAGCCCCCCGGCAAACGAGTATTCGACATCAAGGCCGAAGGCAACCTGGTGGCCCAGGCCCTGGACATCGCCCGCACAGCCGGCCGCGACACCGCCCTGACCCACCGGTACACGATCCCCGTCACCGACGGCCGGCTGAACATCACCTTCACCCCCCGGACCGGCACCCCCATCCTCAACTCCATCCGCGTCACCGAACGCCCCGACCAAACCGCCGGGTAACCACCCCCTCTCCCGCACCGGCCCCGCCGCCCCCCCGGCGGCGGGGCCGGTGCCGGTGTCAGATCGGCAGTCGCACGGCACGCCAATTCCTGGACCCATGGGGAGCGACGGTGTCGGCACGGAAGATGACCGCCCTGGCGTGTTCCATGATCGTATGGATGGCCGAGTCCGTGTGGGTACCGTCCGCTTCGCGGAGTATGTGGCGCTGAAGGTCTCGCAGGGCGGACGTCGGCTCCAGCCCGATTTGCGCGACGAGATTTCGGTGGAGCCCCTGGTAGACATCCAAAGCCTCGGCTTGCCTGCCGTCCCGATAGAGGGCGGTCATCAGTTGCGCGTGGGCCCGCTCCCGTAAAGGATTCTTCGCGGTCCAGGTTGTCAGAGGACCGATTATCTCGCGATGGCGCCCCAGGGCCAGTCGCGCTTCAAAGAGGTCTTCGGTCGCCATCCGGCAGCTCTCACGTAAACGCTCGGCCCACAGGAAGAGCTCGTGGTCCAGATTCATTCCGTACAGGGGGTCGCCGCGCCACAGGCGTGTCGCGGTGTCCAGAGCCGTGGCGGCCCGGTAGAGATCTCCTCGGTCGAGAGCCCTGCGCCCCTCCAGCACCAGATTCTCGAACACGTCCGCGTCCAGGTCGCCGGAGGAGGATGTGATCATGTATCCGTCCCCATGCGTGACGATGGGGACCTCCAGGCGGCGGAGACGTGTGATGTAGGTCTTGAGATTGCTCAAGGCGGATTTAGGCGCGTGGCTCTGCCAGAGATGCTCGATCAGCCAGTCCCTGGAAATGCTGGTGTTGGCGTTGAGAAGAAACAATGCCAGCAGATGGCGCAGTTTTCCGTTGCCGATATCGACGCTCTGGCCCGTCATGTCCTCGACCACGAGTGGACCTAACACCCGGAACAGCATGATATCCCCCGTGCGGTGGAAGTGTAAGCCATGCGGATCTCCTAATAAAAATCTTACCAATCTCCGAACTAAGGCGGCAAGGAGGAGGCAGGCCGGCGGAGCGCGTGGCAGATCCCCGGCACATCGCCGATGTGCGGGAAATGTGCTGCCCGGTCGTACTCTCCGCCTCGTGTGTCCAAGTAGGACGACGGGCCGGAGTGAAAATGACGTTCCCGCAGGTCAGGCGGCGGTACAGGCGTGCACGAATCACAGGCGGCATAGTCGTCGTCATTATGGCGACGTCTAATTTTGTTGCTCCGACAAATGCTTTTCCCGCAATAGTTGCGAAAGAGGCGCCTCCGGCTCTCGTAACGGAGCGTCCCGACGCCACGTCGGCGGCGCTCACCGCGCGGCTGCAGAACTCGCCGGTCGAGGACCTCTCGGCCCGGACGGAGGACTCGGCGACCGTTTACCTGCCGGACGGCACTGCCAGGACCGAGATCTTCGCCGGCCCGGTGCGGGTGAAACAGAACGGCGTGTGGGTGCCCGTGGACACCACGCTGGTGGAGCGGGACGGGCATCTGGAGCCCAGGGCTCCCGCGTCCGGGGCGGATGTCGAGATCTCCAGCGGGGGCACCGGTCCGCTGGCCGAACTGGCCACGGGTTCGGGCAAGGACGAGCACAGGTTCGGGGTCTCCTGGCCGGCACGGCTCGGTAAGCCACAGGTCTCCGGCAACACCGCGACATGGACGGACATCGCCCCCGGCGCCGATCTGATCGTGCAGGCGCAGCCGCGCGGGTTCGTGCACTACGTCGTTCTGAAGCAGAAGCCGGCGTCGCCGGTGGAGATCCGCCTGCCGGTCGAGCTGACCGGCATGGACTTCTCGAAGGACTCCAGGAACCGGCTGAAGCTGACCGACAACGCCGGCAAGGGCAAGGGCGACGTGGTCGCCGCCGCGCCGCCGCCGCACATGTGGGACGCCGCCGCCGCGGACTCGCCGGACGCCGGCAGGCGGGCGGAGGTCGGCTCCTCGATCGAGAACGGCCGGGACGGCCGCGTGCTGGTGCTCAAGCCGTCCATGGAATTCCTGAACGCCGCCGACGTGACCTACCCGGTGACGATCGACCCGTACATGCAGATGACGCTGCAGACCGACACGTTCGTCTCCGACGACTACACCAACTCCCAGACGTCGGCGACCTGGTTGCACGCCGGCCGTTTCGGGTCCGGCACGAAGACCGCGCGGACGTACCTCAACTTCCAGCTCGGCGGTCTGATCAGCAAGAACATCCTCAACGCAGACCTGTATCTGTCCAACTACAGATCGAACGCCTGCGGTGGGGCCAGCGCCGGTCTCGGTATCCGCGTGAAGCGGGTCACCTCGTCCTGGTCGTCGTCGACGCTGACACTGTCGAACCAGCCCAACTCCACCACGACAGGCATGGTGGACAACACCAGCCAGGCCTACGGCTTTGACGCGAGCTGCCCCGAGCACGACACACTGTGGTCGATCGAGGACATCGTCCAGTACTGGACCGACCACCCGGCCGAGAACCACGGCCTGCAGGTGCGCGCGGTGTCGGAGACCCAGGCCACCAACTGGCGGATGTTCCGCTCCTCCGAGAACACCGCGGGGGCGGACGGCCCACGGCTCGTCATCCAGTGGAACTCCTACCCGACCATCCCTCACCACCTGACCGTCGACCCCAGCGCGGGCGGCACCAACGGCGGCACCTTCGTCACCTCGCTCACGCCGGCGTTCACCGGTATGGTCGGCGACGGTGAGTGGGAGAACGAAACGATCTACTTCTCCCTGGAACACGACCCGAACTATCCCTCTCAGGGCACGGGCACGGTGTGGTCCGGCAGCGTCACCGGAATCCTCCAGGGTGAGCTCGGCACCGTGACCGTCCCTTCGGGCAGGCTGGTCGACGGCTACCGCTACCGGTGGCGGGCGAGGGCCTACGACGGCACCGACTACTCCCGCGATTACTCCTCCTACCGGTACTTCACCGTCGACACCGCCGCCCCCGCCGCGCCCGCGATCTCGTGCTCGGCCTACCCCTCGAACGTGTGGACGGCGAAGGCGTCGAGCCCGGTGACCTGCACCCTGGACACCACCTCCGCCGACGGCGCGGGTTACTACTGGGGTCTCGACAACGCGTCCACGCCGACACTCGTCGAGGACAACGACGGCGGCGGCGACGCCAAGACGATCACGATCGACCCGGCCCAGGGCTGGCACACGCTGTCGGTCAAGACACGTGACATGGCCCTGCGTACCTCCGCGGTGACGAGCTACGTCTTCGGGGTGGGCGCCGGCGAGGTCACCGCCCCGGTCACCGACGACCGCACCCAGGCCGCGGTCACCCTGGCCTCCCGGGCGGCCCCGGGCTCCACGGGCGTCCGGTACGAGTACAAGGCCGACGTCGGCGCGAGCGGCACCTGGGCGGCCATTCCCCCGGCGCATGTCACCGTGCCGGGCTCGGCGACCCCGATCCCGGGCTGGCCGTTCACGACCGTCACGACGGGGACCAGCGCGGTCTTCGGCTCCCTCTACTGGGACGTGGCCGCCACCATGGCGACGGCCGGGCGCGGCGACGGCCCCGTCAGGCTGCGCGCCTGTTTCGTCAGGGCCTCGGGGGAGGCATGCTCCGACGAGGTGGAATTCACGCTGGAGCGCACCGCGTTCGGCGATTCCTACGCGGCGAAGGAAGTCGGTCCCGGCACGGTCTCGCTGCTGACCGGCGACTACTCGATCTCTGCCACCGATGTTTCGGCTTTCGACATGAGCGTGTCCCGTGACCACACGACGCTTTCGCCGGTGAGCGCGTCCCAGGACGCCGGCGGGGTCTTCGGTGCCGGGTGGACGGCGTCGTTCCCCGTGTCGACCTCGATGGTGTCCGGGCTGACGTTCGAGGATCACTCCGACAAGGGCTACGTACTCTTCGTCGGGGCGGACGGGACCATTTGGACGTACAACGTCCAGTCCGACGGCACTTTCGCCGGAGTATCCGACGCCGCCGACGGAGCCAGTGTCACCAAGGACTCCGCCACCCAGTTCACGCACGCCGACACCGACGGCGTCAAGACGACCTTCACGCTGACAGGTGGAGCGTGGAAGGTCAGCGGGATCGACGAACCCGGTGATTCGTCCAGCTCCTCACACACGTACGACTCGGCGGGCCGGGTCAGTCGTATGCTCGCGCCGGCGCCGGACGGTGTGGACTGTTCCGCCGCGCTGGTCCCGGGTTGCAAAGCGCTCGACATCGCCTACGCCACGACCACCACCGCCACCGGAGTCTCGGACAACTGGGGCGACTACTCCGGTCTCGTCAAGAGCATCTCCTACACGGCTTACGATCCGGCCGTCTCGGCGATGAAGAACACGGTCGTGGCGTCCTACAGTTACGACTCGGCGGGCCATCTGCGCCAGATACGTGATCCGCGTATCAATCTCGCGACCACCTATTACTACACGGCGGAGGGGCGCGTCTCCCAGGTCACGCCCGCGGGCCTCACGCCCTGGAGGATGAGCTACGACACCGGTGGCCGCCTGGCCGACGTGCAGCGGGAAGCCGGAGCCGTCGACCTGACACAGGCGATCTCCTACGGTGTGCCCATCAGCGGCCCTGTGGCCCTGACCTCCCCGCAGACGGTCACGTGGGGGCAGATCACGGATCTGCCGCGCACCGGAACCGCGATGTTCCCGACCACCCATGTGCCGGCCAAGGCCGGGGACGGTTCCTACGCCCCTGGCGCCGACGATTACACCTACGCGGCGCTCACCTACCTCGATGTGAACGGCCGCGCCGTCAATACGGCGAGTTTCGGAGCAGGCGGATGGCAGGTGTCCGCGTCTCGCTATGACGAGTCCGGAAATGTCATCTGGAACCTCTCGGCAGGCAACCGCGCTCAGGCGCTGACGCCCACCACCGGAACAGACCCGTACGTGGCGGGGCGCACCTCCACCGCCGAGCGCGCCGACCTCCTCGCGGAGATCACGACCTATGACGACAACGGCAACCCGCTGACGATCGACGGCCCCACCCATCGGGTCGCCCTCGCCGACGACACCCGGGTGGCGGCCAGACTACGCACACAGCACATTTACGACGAAGCCCGGCCGGTGGACGCGGTGGCGTCCGGCATGGTGACCACGACGGTGACCAAGCCCCTGGTGGTCGACGGGATCGGCACCCCGGCCGCGGCGGACATCCGTACGATCGAGACCGGGTACGAGCCGATCGAATCCGGCGACGCCTCGGGCTGGACGTTGGCGCTCCCGACCACCCAGACCATCGTCATGCCCGGTGGCACCGGCATCGTGTACAGGACGCGTTACGACGATGTGGGCCGTGAGCTGGAGCGGCGGATGCCGGCGTCCGCCGGCACCGACGCCGGGACCACGGTGACGGTCTATTACACCGCCGACACCAACCAGGCGGCCGCCGCCTGCGGTGACAAGCCGCACTGGGCGGGACTCGTCTGCCGGACCGGGCCCAAGGCGCAACCGGCCGGCACGCCCATCCCGGCCACGGTGACCGCCTACGGCTACTGGGGCGAGAACGCGAATGTGGTCGCCACGTCGGGGAGTGCGGTCCGGACGGCCACCACCACCGTGGACGCGGCCGGCCGCACGGTCACCTCGAGCGTCGTCGAGACGGGGGTGAGCAGCTCCGCCGTACCGGCCACCACGCACAGCTACGACCCCGCCACCGGCCTCGTGACGGCGGTCAGTGCCGGCGGGGCATCGGTGGGCACCACCTACGACAACCTGGGCAGGGTGGCCACGACCACCGATGCCGACGGCAGCACCACGACCGTCACCTACGACGCGGCCGGCCGGGTGGCCACCGTCAACGACGGGAAGGGCACCACGACCTACGCCTACGACAACGCCGACGCCCTGGGCAGGGTCGAACGGCGAGGCCTCCCCGTCGCCATCACCGACAGTGCGGCCGGCACCTTCACCGCGGCCTACGACGCCGCGGGGAATCTGGCGGTCCAGACCGCTCCCAACGGGCTGACGGCCAATATCCGGTACGACGGCAACGGAAGGGAGACAGGGCTGACCTACACGAAGGCAGGAGTTCGCTGGCTCGCCTTCGAGGCGGTTCCCGACGCGGAAGGCCGGCTCGCCGAGACCAGCGGTCCCAACGGGAGCCTCCAACGCTATTCCTATGACGCGGCGGGCCGGCTCGTGCGAGTGGCGGATACGTACGACACGGCCTGCACCACAAGGGTCTACGGCTTCGACGCCGACACGAACCGCACCAGCCTGGCCACCTATCCCGGGAGTGCCGACGGTGCGTGTTCCACCGCGACCGCTCCGAGCACGGTGAATCACACCTACGACAAAGCCGATCGGATCACGGACTCCGGCTACACCCATGATCCGTTCGGTCGTGTGACCACGCTCCCGGCGGGCGGCGCCGCTGGAAACGCCGCGGTCACGGTCGGGTACCACGCCGGCGATATGGTCGGCAGCCTTACCCAGGGCACGTCGACGAAGACCTTCACCCTCGATCCCCTCGGACGTGTCCGGACCGTCACCTCCTCCGGGGGTGTTCAGGTGAACCACTATTCGGGCACGGGCGACAGCCCGGCCTGGATCAGGGAGGCCAATGGCGGGTGGACCCGGAACATCAACGCCTTCTCCGGCCTGGCGGCCACCCAGACGAGCAGTGGAACCGTCACGCTGCAACTCACGGACCTGCACGGGAACGTGGTCGCCGGCGCCTCGAACAGCGGCGGTGCCACCGGGATCGACGGCTACGCCGAGCAGAACGAGTACGGTGCCGATCGCGTCGCCAACATGACCGATCGTTACGAGTGGCTGGGCGGCGCCCAGCGCGCGAGCGACACACTCGCCGACATCGTCCTCATGGGCGTACGCCTCTACAATCCGGCCACCGGTCGCTTCCTCCAGGCCGACCCCGTATCGGCCGGCGGTGCGAACGACTACGAGTACGGTGCCGCGGATCCGATCAACAACCGGGACTTCGACGGCCGCTTCGTCTTCGTCGTCCCACTCCTGGCGATCAGCGGTGCGGCCTTGATGGACGCGTTGATCTGGTCGGTCGGTGCGGTCATCACCGTCACCACCACGCAGCAGGCGATCAACTACTGCAAGCGGAACGGCTGCAGCGTGAACCTCGCCAAGGCCAGAACCGCGGTACAGCGCCCCAACAACAACTCGAACAAAGCCAAGAAGGACCAGAACCTCTACATCGGCTACGAGATCTTCTACGGCCGGAAGACGTACAAATTCGGCATCAGCCTCGCCAAGCGAGGCGTCGTCCGGCCGGCCGAGCAGTTGAGAGCGTGCAACTTCTACTTCGGCGTTCTCGGAGGTTGCAGTTACAAAATAGTCGTGCGGAAACGCGGATACCTGAAGGCACGATGGTGGGAGTTCGGCAGGATCACCGCGTACTTCATCGTGCACGGCCACTGCCCGCCGGGGCAGTTGAAAAGCTGTAAGTAGGAGCCTGTGTCCCCTACTGCGAGGGTAGGATGAGGAAGAGCGGCGGGGTTGGATCCCCGCCGCTCTTCCTGACGCCAGGGATCGGAGTCGGTGCGGTGACGGACGATGTGTTCTGGGAACTCGTTGACGCACTTGATGGAGTCATCGACGAGGAAAGCGTCGGTGTTCTGCGGGAGCACCTTTCGTCGTTGACGGTCGAGCAGGTCGAGGCCTTCGCCCGTCACCTCTCGGACAAGGTGCGTATTCTCGCGGAAATCCCGTTCGAAGGACTTCCGGTAGCCGACGTGAGTGATTCCGGCGGGGCACTCCCGTTGCTCGGAGACTCGCTCGAAAATCTGTTGTACGCGGTCGTCGCCTCCGGGCGCGCAGCCTATTCGGCCGCGATCGAGGAACCCTCGGGCGTCGAAGAAGAGGACTGGGACGCGGGGGAGGCCGAGCTTCTGGTCGATACCGTCGCGACGGTGCTGTGGAATCGAGCCGGCCTCGACTGGTATGACGACTTCGATCCCTTTCTGGCCGGCCTGCCGGTCGACACGCGCTGGTACGCGACCAGTCGTGGATCAGCCTGGAAAAGCGCGCCGCGCCGTTATGAGAATGCCGCTCACACTCTGGATCAGGCATTGAACGACTCCGAGGAATGGCGCACATGGTGGCGGCAGGCGTCGCTTGAGAGGGTCAAGGCCGGGATCGTCGTGAACTCCGAGAGGAGCCGGGTCCGGATCGAGCGCGGCAGAAAGATCGTCAAAGCCGAGTTCGAGATGGACGGGGACTACTTCGGGAGGCGCGACGCGGGGGCGCTGGAGTCACTCGCCACCGAGGAAGCGGCGATGATCATGAACGCGATCGCCGAACGGCTAGGCATGACCCCTCCTCCACCGCTTCCGATCGTTTCCCGGTGACCGAGGGGCGGTCATCGGCGCCGAGCCTTGTAGCCGGCGGCTCATGCCGCTTCAGGAAACTCCTCATGAGCCGCCGTGGTGGGGGGCAGGGTCTGCTCGCACCAGATGGTCTTGCCGGAGGTGGTCTGTCTGGTGCCCCAGCCCTGGGTGAGCTGGGCGACGAGGAGCAGGCCGCGGCCGCCCTCGTCGAAGACGCGGGCGCGGCGGAGGTGGGGGGCGGTGCTGCTGCCGTCGGAGACCTCGCAGATCAGGGTGTGGCTGCGGATCAGGCGGAGCTGGATGGGGGGAGTGCCGTAGCGGATGGCGTTGGTCACCAGCTCGCTGACGACCAGTTCGGTGACGAACTGCATCTCGTCCAGTTTCCATACGGCCAGCTGGTCCAGGGCCAGCTTTCTGGCGTGGGAGACCAGGGCCGGGTCGTCGGGGAGGTCCCAGGTGGCGAACTGGCCAGGGGAGAGGGCTCCGGTGCGTACGAGGAGGAGGGCGGTGTCGTCGGTCGCGCGGCCGTCGAGCATGGCGTCGGTCACGTGGTCGCAGGTGTCCTCCAGTGATGCGGTGGGGAACGCGAGGGCGTGGCGTAGTTCGGTGAGGCCGTGGTCGATGTCGTGGTCGCGGGATTCGATCAGGCCGTCGGTGAACAGGGCGAGGACGCTGCCCGCGGTCAGGAGCAGCTCGGTGGTCTCGAAGGGGAGGCCTCCGATGCCGAGCGGGGGGCCGACGGGGCCGCTCACCAGTTCCGGGGGGCCGTCGGGGGGGACCAGGACGGGCAGCGGATGGCCGGCGGTGGCCATGGTGCAGCAGCGGGAGACGGGGTCGTAGACGGCGTACAGGCACGTGGCTCCCAGCTCGCCGGCGGTGGGCGCCTCGCCCTGGGCCATGCCGGGCTGGTCGTCGCTGCTGAGGTGGAGGACCAGATCGTCCAGGTGGGTGAGGAGCTCGTCGGGCGGCAGGTCGACGTCGGCCAGGGTGCGCACGGCGGTGCGCAGGCGCCCCATGGTGGCGGAGGCGTGGATGCCGTGGCCGACGACGTCCCCGACGACGAGGCCGACCCGGCAGCCGGACAGCGGGATCACGTCGAACCAGTCGCCGCCCACCCCCGCCCCCGCACCCGCGGGCTGATAGCGGGAGGCGATCTCCACCGCGGGCTGCGGGGGCAGCCGCTTGGGCAGCAGGCTGCACTGCAGGGCCAGCGCGGTGTTGCGCTCGTGGGTGTAGCGGCGGGCGTTGTCGATGGCGACGCCCGCCTTGGCGACCAGCTCCGTGGCGCAGGACAGGTCCTCCTCGTCGAATTCCCCCAGGCGCCAGAGGCTGACCACGCCCATCCGCGTCCCCTGCGCACGCAGCGGAGTCGTGATCAGCGAACGGAAGCCGTGGTCCAGGATCCGGGCGGTGCCCAGCCGGTCCCGGGACCGCCACGCGACGGAAGACCGCAGGTCGGGCTCGATCATCCCGACGCCACGGCGGAAACTGCGCGCCTGAGGCGTGGCGGGTTCCCAGTCGATCAGCGTGCCCACCGGGCGGAACGCGGCCGTCCCCCCGATGCCGCCCATGGCCGCCCGGCACAGCGTGTCCTCCTCGCCCGGCGGCCGGCCGTCGCCTCGCATGACGGACACCGGCAGGTCGACGGTGACGAAGTCGGCGAACGAGGGCACCGCCGCCCGCACCAGTTCCTCCGCGGTCCGCTCCACGTCGAGGGTGGTGCCCACCGCCTTGCTGGTGTCGTACAGCAGCTTGAGACGCCGGTGCGCCTCCTGTGTCAGCCGGCGGCTGTCCGTCAGGGAGTTCCCCATGCTGTTGAACGCGACCCCGAGTTCACCGATCTCCCCGGCTCCGGTCTCGGGCATGCGTGCCGCGAGGTCGCCGTCGGCGAGCCGCGCGGCGACGGCGGCAGCTCTGCGGACCGGCCGGACGATCGCCCGGGTCAGGTATCCGGTGTAGGCGGCGATGAGGAGGACCGATCCCGCGAGCCCGCCGGTCGCGGCGACGATCGACCACCGCACCCTGGTCTCGGTCGCCTGCTCCCGCGCCGCCAGCACGGAGCGCGCGACGTCGTCGAACCGGTCGAACCGCGCCCGGAAGTCGTCGACACGCCGCTTCCCCTCGGCCGTCGTCTCGACGCTCCACGCGGAGGGATCCCCCCGCTTCGCCGCGCCGATCAGCGGGTCCGAGTAGTCGCGGACGTAGGAGTTCCCGTCCCGGCCGATCTCGCGCGCCAGCCCCCGCAGCTCAGGGGTGTCGCTGAGGCTGACGACCCTCTGCGCCTGCCCGGGGAGAGCCGCCCTGGCGGACTCCCATGGCTGGAGGAAGCGCTGATCCCGGGTGATGAGGAAGCCGCGTGCCCCTGTCTCCAGGTCGAGGACGAGCGTCTCCAGGCGATTGGCCTCGCTGAGCGCCGTCCGCACGTGCTTCCTCGCGTCCGTCGCCTGGAGCATGTCGGTGATCGCCCAGAACAGCGTCCCGAAGACGAGCCCGATCAGCACCGCGAGCAGACCGCTCGCGATGAGCATGAGGGGTGTCAGTCCCCTTCCGACACACCGTCTTGATCGGGTTGTGCTCATGGTCGGCCCAGTCGGCTAGCACAGCTACTCCGACCGAGTCTACGGCGGACGTCGCCTGCCCCCTTGAGCAGGGGAAACATCGGCTTCTCGCGGGCACGGATCGCATACGGGCGACCGGGGCGACGCCTCAGCCCGGCCTTGTGACGGGGACCCCCTCCCGCGGACGAGAGCTTGTCGCGTTCGTCCGCGGGAGGGGGTGACGGCCGGGCTCAGCCGCAGTGTTCGAAGGGGCTGGTGTAGGAGCTGCTGCCCACCGAGCCGCCCCACTTGACGCACTGGCCGGCGGCGGCGCGTCTGACGGGGCCCGCGTAGTAGTCGTAGCTGCCCGAGTCGGTCGTCCTGCTCGCCCCCTGCGGTTCCAGGAAGGCGGACACCGGCGACGGGGAGCCGAGGCTGGTCGTCTTCAGCGTGACGACGCAGTTGTTGCCGTTGCCCGAGTTGTAGAGGAGATAGGTGCGGCCACCGGTGAGGGCGGCCGAGTCGATGACCGAGTAGCCGCTGCCGCAGGCCTCCTCGGGGGTGTAGGGGTTGGTGCCGCCGCCGCAGGTGTTGGTGCTCTCGACGGCCTTCTTCTGGCCCAGGGAGACGGTCACGCCGTCCACGGTCGGGCTGGTGTCCACGGCGCCGCCGGAGGTCCGCTGTTCGTAGTGCAGGTGCGGGGCGCTGGAGCCGCCCGTGGAGCCGACGGTCCCGATGGTGGTGCCCTGGCTCACGCTCATCGAGCCGCCGGCCGCCCGCACCATGGTCGAAAGGTGGGCATAGCGGGTTCGAGTGCCGTCACTGTGCCGGACCTCCACCCACTTCCCGTAACTCGTGCTTCCCGCGTCGTTGAAGTACGCGGTCCCCGCGGCGGTGGCGCGCACGGTCTCGCCGTCGATGGCGTCGCCCCCGTAGGTCTGCCAGTCGATGGCTCCCGACGGGCTGTGCCCCGGCGACCAGTTGTTGGCGTAGAAGGTCTTCCCGCAGTTGAACGGGCTCTTGTGCGACGCCAGGACGCTCGCGCCCTGCGCCGAGGCGGCCTGGGGAAGCAGCGCCGCCGGGAGAGTGACCAACGAGGCAAGGATCGCGGACTTGAGGGTCAGGGGCCACGTCGGCCTGCTGGTTGGGGGCATGCTCACCTCTCCGTGCAGGTGGATGAAAGAGGGATACGGTCCGGCACCAGCGCTTCGATGTCGGCGAGCCCCGCACGGCGGCGAAAGCACGTCGGCGGCACGGTGATCAAGCTCGATGGGAGGGAAGGGTCGCGGTCAGGGGCCGTGTCGACATCTCCTCCCCTGCGGGGAGGGCGGGTTGATCAGGAACATAACCCCGAAAGTTCTCTTCAACAATCCCCGCCGAGATGAAATTTTGCGGCTTCCGTGACACCGGCGGTCAGGCTCCGGCAGGTCGCGCGCGGGGGGCGTCACCCGCGTCCGCGTGCTCCGCGAGGGGCTGAGCCTGGGTGAATGATGTTCCTGCTGCTCTTCACGGGGCTCCGGAGGCATGCGGACGTCGTCGCGCGGGCGGTCGCGAGGCTCCGCCTCGGTGACGGATCCTCCCGTTGTGGTTCGGAAAAATCTACGGCGCTCACAGTAGACATTCGGCGCTCCTGTGGGTAGGGGATCTCCCGTCGCTCAAGGAAGTTAGGATGCAGGGGAGGACACGGGCCGCTCCGAGGAGTGGACGGCGCGGCGGCGGGCGATGCTCGCCGTGCCGCGTGGCCGTGCTGATACCGGAGATCGGCGGTCGGTGCCGGTTGATGGTGGTGAAACCGCGGGGGGCCTGGGTGCCAGGGTCCTCGATGCGTCCTAGAAAGGTGCAGATGCCCCAAGGATTCCGGCCGGGTGCAGTCGACAAGTTCGACGACGACGACTACCCGGCCTACACGATGGGCCGCGCCGCGGAGATGATCGGCACCACACCGGCTTTTTTGCGGGCGATCGGCGAGGCGCGTCTGATCACGCCCCTGCGCTCGGACGGCGGTCACCGTCGCTACTCCCGCTACCAGCTGCGGATCGCCTCGCGCGCCCGTGAGCTGGTGGATCAAGGAACCCCGATCGACGCCGCGTGCCGGATCGTCATCCTGGAGGACCAGCTCGAGGAGGCGTTGCGCCTCAACGAGGAGCTGCGCCGGCGGCACTCGGGCAGCCTGGGGGAGATCGGCGACTCCTGAGGCCGGGGCGTGCGGGGGAGATGAGGGCTCTCGGCCTCGGACTGCTGTGCTCCACGGGGGTGAATATCTGTAGTCACAGGTGCAGAAATTGGTGTGACGCGCGATTAGGGTTTATGGCGTGCCCGGCGGACTATGAAGGCCTCGCTACCCGTGGCTCCGCGCATCGTGATAGTGTTGATTTCAGTTGCAGTTGTGGTTCCCAAGACTTCAAGTGCCCTCATCGGTCCTCCAGACCGGCGGTGGCATTTTTGTATTGCCGGTACTTTTCCGGACGGGGTAATCATTGCGGCGACGCGAGGCTCGCACGGAGCGAGTCTTCACGGGCACTGCCCCGAAGGAGATGCATTATGGCTACTGGTACCGTCAAGTGGTTCAACGCTGAAAAGGGTTTCGGCTTCATCGAGCAGGACGGCGGCGGCGCTGACGTCTTCGCCCACTACTCGAACATCGCCGCCCAGGGCTACCGCGAGCTCCAGGAAGGCCAGAAGGTGACCTTCGACGTCACCCAGGGCCAGAAGGGGCCGCAGGCGGAGAACATCGTCCCCGCCTGACGCTTACGTACTAGGACGCCGGGGTTCGCACCGCGAGGTGCGGGCCCCGGCGTTTTTTTGTGCCCGGACGCGTGAACGTTTCACAAAACGAACGACCGGGAACAGATGGCGTTCATCCGGCCATACGCCGGATGAACCATCAATGTCGTGAATCCCGCCGTTTCTTCGGAGGATCCGGCGTTCGTGAGCGCTATTCCCTTTCCTGCCGCTCGTCGCCGCCGGAAATCACCTGACGCGTGCCCGCGCAGAGGACGGTTCCGAAGGGGCCTCGGCGCGGCCCAGGCGGCTGGGCCACCAGGCGCGCGGGCCGAGGTCCCGGATCAGCGCCGGAACCAGCAGGGACCGCACCACCAAGGTGTCCAGCAGGACGCCGAAGGCGACGATGAAGGCCGTCTGCACGAGGAAGGCCAGCGGGATCACCGCCAGTGCCGCGAAGGTGGCGGCGAGCACGACCCCCGCCGACGTGATCACGCCGCCGGTGGTGACCAGCCCGCGCAGCACGCCCTCGCGCGCCCCGTGCCGCGCGGTCTCCTCGCGTACCCGGGACATGAGGAAGATGTTGTAGTCCACGCCCAGCGCCACCAGGAACACGAACCCGTACAGCGGCACCGACGCGTCGCTGCCGGTGAACCCGAAGACGTGCGTGAAGACCAGCGCGGAGACGCCGAGGGTGGCCAGGAAGTTCAGGGCCACGGTGACCACCAGGATCACGGGCGTCGTCAGTGAGCGCAGCAGCACGATCAGGATGAGCAGGATGATCACCAGGACCACCGGGACGATGAGCAGCGTGTCCTTCTCCGCCGCCTCCGTCGTGTCGTAGCGCTGGGCGCTGTACCCGCCAACCATGACGCCGCCCTCGCCGTCCAGCGCGGCGCGCAGGCGCTTGACGGTCTCCTGGGCCGCGTCGCCGTCCGGCACGTCGCTCAGCGTCGCCTCCACCAGCACGAGCCCGTCGACGATCTTGGGGGCGTCCCCCGGCCGTCCGCTCCGGGTCACCGGCGTCGCGCCGGACACGCCCTGCACGGCGCGGGCCGCCGCCGTCACGGCCACGGCGCGCCCGGCGGGGGCGACGATGACCGCGGGCTGTCCCGATCCCTTGGGGAAATGCTCGCTCAGCGTCGCCTGCGCCACCACCGACGGCGCGTCGTTGACGAAGGTCTCGTCCAGCGGCACCCCTCTGGCGTTCAGCTGGGGCGCGAGGAAGGCCAGGGCGATCAGGGGCAGGATGGTCGCGACCCAGAGCCGCCGGGGATGCCGGCCGACCACGGTGGCCACCCGGTCCCAGATCCCACGGGCGCCGGACGGCTGCGGCTTGGCCGGCCACAGCGCGGCGCGGCCCAGCAGGACGAGGACGGCGGGCAGGAACGTGAGCGCGCTGAGGGCGGCGCATACGATGCCGACGGCGCCGACGGGTCCGAGCGCGCGGTTGTTGGTCAGGCTGCTGAGCAGCAGCGCGAGCAGCCCGAGGGCCACGGTGGCGGCGCTGGCGGCGATCGGCTCGAAAGATCGCCGCAGCGCGACGCGGCCCGCGGCGAAGCGGTCGCCGGCGGCGGCCAGTTCCTCCCTGAAGCGGGCGGTCAGCAGCAGCGCGTAGTCGGTGGCGGCGCCGATGACCAGGATGAACAGGATGCCCTGCACCTGGCCGTCGACCCGGACGATGTCGTGGTCGGCCAGGAAGTACACCACGGCGCACGCCAGGCCCAGGGCGAAGACCGCGCCCGTGATGATGACGAGGGGCAGGAGCACGCTCCGGTACACCGCCAGCAGGATGATCAGCACGGTGATCAGCGCCACGCCGAGCAGCAGGCCGTCGATGCCGGCGAAGGCGTCGGACAGGTCGGCCCGGGTGGCCGCCGGGCCCGCGAGCTGGGCACGCAGGCCCTCGACCGTCACCGCCGGGCCGATGCGGTCCAGGACGCCGCCGAGCGAGGCGCCGAGATCGGGGGCGAGCTGGATCACGCCACTCAGCGCCTGGCCGTCGTCCGACGGGAGGGCGGGCGTGGGCGTCCCGATGACGCCGGCCGTGCCGCGCAGCGAGGCGAGCGCCCGGGTCGCCGCGGCGGCCTGCCCGGGGGTGGTCTTCTCGCCGGCCGCGGTCCACACCACGATGAGCGGCTGCGTCTCGCCGGCGCGGAACCTCTCCTGGACCGCCAGGACGCGTGTCGACTCCGCGCTGCGGGGCAGGAAGGCCGCCTGGTCGCTGGTGGACACCTCGGTGAGCTTGCCGGCGAACGGCCCGAACCCCCCGCCCACGGCCAGCCAGACCAGTACCAGCAGGGCCGGGACGAGCCAGCGGATCGGTCGCCGTGCCATCAGACCACCTCGGCAGTTAACTCAACAATTAAGATACTCAATTGTTGAGTTAATGTAGCATGGCGGCATGAGCGGTGACAGGGGGGACGGCACCGATCTGCAGTCCTTCGCGGTACGGCTGCGCCGGATGACGGCCGAGTTCAACCGCATCGCCCACGAGTTCGCCAACGAGCACGGGCTGCACACCACCGACGTCCAGGCCCTCATCAAGATCTTCGACGCCCCCGCGCCGATCACTCCGAGCCGCCTGCGCCAGGAGCTGAACCTCACCTCGGGGGCCGTCACCGCGTGCCTCGACAGGCTGGAGCGGGCCGGGCACATCCGCCGGGTCCGCGACGCGCACGACCGCCGCGTGGTCCACCTGCACTACCTGGACGCCGCCAAGGAGCTCGCCGGCGCGTTCTTCCGCCCCCTCGGCCGCAGTACCGACAACGCCCTGCGGCGGTTCGGCCCGGAGGAGCTGCGCACCGTGGCCGCCTTCCTGGACGCCATGAACGAGGAGCTCGACCTGCTGCGGGACGCACCGCGCTCGCCCTGACTCTCCGCTTCGCCTCACCCGCAGGTCGACGGCCTGTTCGGCCGGATTCGCCCCACCGTGGGCCGCCGATGAAACTTTCGCGGGCGCTTGCCCAAATTTTGCGGCTTATATAAGTATTTATCGGTGACGCAGCACGGCGCCAGAAACGACCTTTCGGACATCAACGACACGCCCCCCTCGGGCCGTGACGTCGCGAGCGACGTACCGCCCCGCCCCGGCGAGAGCGGGTCGCAAGCCACCGAGGACGGGTCGCCCGGCGCCGGGAGCGGGGCGCCGGACGGGGAGGAGGCGCCGAGGAGGTGGTGGCCGCCCAAGTGGATGACGGACGCGGGGGACCGGGTGGCGCTGCTCATCTGGTTCGCGTCGCACGTCGGGTTCCTGATCTACATGTACCTGGCCGGGCCGGGACGCACCACCGATCCGTTCCTCAACCGGCTGACCCGCTGGGACGCCGAGAACTTCATCGCCATCGCCGACTACGGCTACGACGGCCCGCCGGGCATGCAGGACAGCGGCAAGCTGCCCGCGTTCTTTCCCGGCATGGCGCTCCTGATCAAGCTGCTGAGGCCCTACATCAGCGACGCCAGGCTGGCCACCGTGCTGATCTCGCTGGTGTCCAGCGCCGTGCTGGCGGTCGCGCTGTCCCGGCTCGCCGAGTCGTACCGCCCGGGGACCGGCCGGTACGCGGTCGCGGCCCTGTTCCTCAGCCCGTTCGCGGCGTTCCTCTACACCGGCTACTCCGAGGCGCTGTTCCTGGCGCTGGCGATCCCCGCCTGGCTGCTGGCCAGGAAAGGCCGCTGGGAGGACGCCGCGCTGTGCGCCACCTTCGCGGCGAGCGTCCGGATCTCCGGGGCGTTCCTGGCGTTCGGCATCCTCGTCATGTTCCTGATCGCCAAGAACGGCCTGCGCGAACCGGGTGGCCTGCGCCGCGCGCCGTGGCTGCTGCTCCCCGGCGTGCCGCTCGTGCTCTACAGCGCCTACCAGTGGAGCCGGACGGGCGATTGGCTGGCCTACAACACCGTCCAGGCGCAGTACTGGGGCCGGCACCCCGTCTGGCCGTGGGAGGCCCTGGTCAACACCTGGAACAGGGCCGGCGAGGTGCCGACGCTGACCGTCTCCTACTACGAGGAGATCATCGCGGCGGCGGTGCTGCTGCTCCTGGTGATCGCGCTGGCCGTCTTCCGCCGCTGGCCCGAACTGGCGTACATCGCCCCGCAGGCGCTGTCCTTCCTCGCCCTGTCCGAGTTCTACATGTCGATCGGCCGGGCGTCGCTGACGTGGTTCCCGCTGTGGATCGCCATCGCGATCGCGGGGGAGCGCCGTCGCTGGGTCTGGTACCTCGCCCTGGGAATCATGATCCCGGTCATGGCGATCAACGTGGGCCACTTCACCACCGGCGCCTGGATCGGCTGACCCGCACGGCCCTCTAGATCACACGCCGCACTCTGAAAGGTGCGGTGCGCTACCGGGCGCCGTGAGCATTGACGTGCGTCCGGCGCTGTCGCCGGGGGGTGTCTCTGTGGTGCGGGCCCTGCGGGAGGCGTGATGGCGGGCGGGAACGGAACTTCGTTGTGGGCCATGGCCCACCTGGGGACTCCCATGGCGTTGCGGGTCGCGGCGACGCTGCGGATCGCCGACCACATCGCGGGCGGGACGCGCACGGCGGGCGACCTCGCCCCGCTGGTGCGTGCGGACGCCGACGCGCTGGAGCGGCTGATGCGCTACCTCGCAGCGCGGGGTGTGCTCAGCCGTGACGCCGCCGGGGCGTACGACCTGACCCCGAAGGGGGAGTTGCTGCGCGACGACCACCCGGACGGGATGCGCTCGCAGATCGACATCGAGGGATGGACGGGACGGGCCGAGCTGTCGTTCGTGCACCTCCTGCACAGCGTGCGCACCGGCGAGGCGGCCTACCCGCTGACGTTCGGCCGTACGTTCTGGGAGGACATGACCGCCGAACCCGGGCTCGCGGCGTCGTTCGACGCGAGCATGGCGGCGGACATGCCGGTGCGGGCCCCCGCCATCGCCGCGGCCTACGACTGGGGGCGGCTCGGGCACGTCGTGGACGTCGGCGGGGGCGACGGGTCCCTGCTGATCGCCCTGCTCAACGGGCATCCGGAGCTGCGGGGGACCGTGGTCGACCAGACGGAGACCGCCGAGGCGGCGCGCAAGGCGCTGGCGGCGGCCGGGCTGGCCGATCGCGGGGACGCCGTGCCGGGGACCTTCTTCGACCCGCTGCCCCCGGGCGCGGGGGGATACGTGCTGTCGCTCATCCTGCACAACTGGAACGACCTCGCGGCGGGCGCGATCCTGCGCCGCTGCGCCGAGGCGGCGGGCGCCGGCGGGTCGGTGTTCGTCGTGGAGAACGTCGGGCCGGACGGCGAGTCGCCGCATACCGGAATGGACCTGCGGATGCTCGCCTACTACGGCGGCAAGGAACGCGGCGTGACCGACCTGGCCGGCCTCGGGGCCGGCTGCGGGCTCATGGTGGCGGGGGTGCACCCGGCGGGTGCGCTGTCCGTCGTCGAGCTGACGGCCCGGTGACGGCGGGAAAGGAGACGCCACGATGGCGGAGCAGGTGCTGGAGAAGGAGCTGGATCGCCCGTCCCATGTGACCGGCCCGGCGGCGGTGATCGCCGCCATGGTGTCGCCCGAGGGGCGCCGGGACCCGTATCCCCTGTACGAGGAGCTGCGGGCGTTCGGGAATCTGCTGCACGTCAAGCCGGGGCTGGTCGTCGCGGTCGGGTACGCCGAGTGCACCCGGGTGCTGCGGGAGACGCGGCTGCTGGTGCAGGACGACAAGAACTACGACCTCATCTACCCGAACTGGCGCTCGCACTCGTCGCTGCGCGGCTTCACCAACTCCATGCTGTACACCAACCCACCCGACCACGGACGGATGCGGCGCCTGGTGACCAGCGCGCTCACCCCCCGCCAGGTGGCGTCCATGCGGCCCACGGTGGAGCGGATGAGCGAACGGCTGCTGAACCGGCTGGCCGACCTCGGCGCCGACGGTTCGCCGATCGACCTGATGGGGGAGTTCGCCTTCCGGCTGCCCGTCGCGGTGATCAGCGAGCTGCTCGGGGTGCCCGAGGACAAGCAGGTGTGGTTCCGCGAGGTCGCGGCGGAGGTCATGATCGCCCTGGAGGGCCTGACCAACGTCTCCGAGCTGGCCCGGGCCGACGTCGCGATGGACGACCTGTCGGCGTACCTCAACGAGCTGATCGAGGACCGCAGCCGCCGTCCCGCCGACGACCTGCTGACCCGCCTGGTGCAGGCCCGCGACGACGACGGCGACCGGCTCACCCACGACGAGCTGATGGGCAACCTGATGCTCCTGCTGAACGCCGGCTTCGACACCACGACCCACCTGATCGGGCACGGCGTGCTCCAGGCGCTGGAGCGCCCCGACTTCGCCGAGCGGCTGCGCACCGAGGAGGGCTTCTCGGTCGGCTACGTGGAGGAGACCCTGCGCTTCGAGCCTCCGGTCCAGGCCACCAGCCGCTGGGCCGCCGTAGAGGTCGACGTGATGGGCCTGCGCATCCCCGCCGACACCAAGATCGTCGCCATCATGGGCGCCGGCAACCGCGACCCCCGCCGCTTCCCCGACCCCGCCACCTTCAACCCCGACCGCAAAGACGTCCAGCCCCTGAGCTTCGCCGCCGGCATGCACTACTGCGTAGGCGCCCCCCTGGCCCGCATGGAAGCCCAGATCGCCCTCCCCATGCTCCTCCGCCGCTTCCCCGCCCTAGCCGTCGCCGGCACCCCGAGCTACCGCGACCGCTGGCTCGTCCGCGGCCACGACTGGGTCCCGGTCGTCATCCGCTAGCCCCGCTCCCCGCCCGCCCTACGCGGCGGCCCCCGGCTCCCACCGCACCCACGTCCCACGTCCCCGCACCGCACCGGCGCCCGAGACCGGCCCACCGAGCTGCGCCCCACGGCTTCCACCGCCGTACGTCCCTCGCCGGCCCACGAAACCCGGCCCGCCGAAGCGTGTCCCCCCACACGCCTCGCCGGGCCGCCTTCGTGCCCGCGTCCGGTGTACCGGCGGACGCTCCGCTTTCCACGCGGCCGGTTGGTCGGGGGTGGTTGCGTCCGTGATCGTGAACGCGATGAAACCCCTAACCGTGTTGCCGTGGACTGACCCACCCCTTGTCGTTCACAAGCGTGGCCGTCACCGCCCACCCACCCTGCGGGGGCCTCTGTCCGCGTGTATGTGGCACCCCGCGACCGCGGGTGCCTGCGGCCCTCCTGGACCGAGCCTCTTGGGGTTAGCGATGTGGTCCCTCAGATACGTCGACGTCCTCCTTCCTGGGGGACGGCCCTTCGTTGTGCGGTCGGTTGGTCGGGATGGTTGCGTCCGTGAGAGTGAACGCGATGAACCCCTAACCGTGTTGCCGTGGACTGGCCCACCCGTTGTCGTTCACAAGCGTGGCCGTCACCGCCCACCCACCCCGCGGGGGCCTCTGTCCGCGTGTATGTGGCACCCCGCGACTGCGGGTGCCTGCGGGTGCCTGTGACGCTCCCGGATCGAACCCCCTTGGGGTTGGCGACAGGGGCCCATCAAGCACGATGACCTCTTCCTCTTGGGATGGCCCTCGGTTGTGTGGCCGGGTTGGTCGGGGTGGTTGCGTCCGTGAGAGTGAACGCGATGAAACCCCCTAATCGTGTTGAGGTGGAATGGCCCACCCGTTGTCGTTCACAAGCGTGGCCGTCACCGCCCACCCACCTCGCGGGGGCCTTCGTCCGCGGGTACGTCACCCCGCGACTGCGGGTGCCTGCGTGTGCCTGCGATGTCTGTGAGGCTCCCGGATCGAATCCCCTTGGGGTTGGCGACGGGGCCCATCAAGCACGATGACGTCTTCCTCCTGGGGACGGCCCTCCGTTGTGTGGTCGCTTGGTCGGGGTGGTTGCGTTCGTGAAGGTGAACGCGATGAGACTCCTAACCGTGTTGAGGTGGACTGGCCCACCCCTTGTCGTTCACAAGCGTGGCCATCACCGCCCACCCACCTCGCGGGGCCTCTGTCTGCGTGTATGTGACACCCCACGACTGCGGGTGCCTGCGGGTGCCTGCGGCCCTCCCGGCCCGAACCCCCTCGGGGTTGGCGATGTGGTCCCTCAGGCATGTCGACGTCTCCCTCTTGGGTCGACCCCACACCGTCTGGGGCCCCAGGACTGGTCACGCGCTACCACTCCCTCTGGGGCGCTCGCATCCCGCCGTTCTAAGAGTGGCGGCACCCACTGTTATGGGGTTGGCGGACTTACCGTTCTGGGTGCGGTGGCACCTGCCGTTCTTGGTGCGGCGGCATCTGCCTTATGGATTTGGGTGCAGCTCTTCTGCAGTGACCGGGGCCGTCAGGCGGTGCGGGCGTAATCGTGCTGGTCCGGGGCAGTGAACAACCAACTCAGACGGTCGCTGAGGGACGGCTGCACCCATGCCAGAGGGCAACTCCCGCGCAGCTGAGGCCGAGCAGGAACGGATGGACGGCGCCGCGTTCGATGAGGCCCACGAGGACGTTGGCCCCGGAGATGAGGTCGGCAAAGTAGGCCACCATCGAAACCAGACCGATCACGCCAACCGTGACCAGCGTCCGCCCGAGTCGCAACGAGAGCCCGACGCGTCGGCGCATGCTCCCGAGCGCGATGGCCAGTACGTTGCCGCCGACGAAGCCTGCCAAGGCGCCCAAGGCATGGAAGTCACCGGTACCGTCGTTCATCGCCTCGCCGGATCCGGGGAACAATCCCAGCAGGACGCCGCCGACGGCCAGCAGCGTCGCGGGCACAAGCGCTGCCCAGCGGCGCCAGCCCAGCAGACCGCGCAGCACGGCAATGCCGGCCAGGATCGTGATCCCGAACAGGAAGAAGCCGGTGTTCATTACCCATGCCAGCGGTGAGTACATGTACTGCCCGAACAGTGTCGAGGGCCCGTGGACTCCGAGATTGCTGATGAAGTGGTGCGTGTAGCTGTAGGGCGGATTCGTCCATGCCGCGGCGGCGATGAACTCGGCAAGCAAGAAGATCACCGGCCCGGCGATGAGCAACGCCCCCGCGGTTCGGTGCTGCGAAGGCCGACGCGCGTCGGGAGCGAGCGCTTCAGGCTTTGCGTCGTTCGCGGGTTCGTTTCGTTCGAGGCTCGAGAGCGGGTTGATGTTGCCGGCCATGGTCATGGTCCTTTCCGGTGTCGGTGCTGGGCGCCACGGTCGGTATGGGTTGGTGCCGAGTCGACGCAGCAGGGGGATCCCAGTCACCCGATAGCTTCACTCGCCCACTAACTATATCGAGACTACTTTTATCGTCAATGTAGTTGGAGTGCGGCACTAGTAGGATCTGGCCATGGTTGACGGAACGGCCGTGGGACGGCGGGAACGCAAGAAGGCAGCAACGCGGGCGGCGATCCTGGACGCGGCAACGGCGCTCTTTCTTGAGCGCGGCTTCGACGGGGTCAGCGTTCGCGAGATCGCCGACAAGGCGGACGTCTCACCCAAGACGGTCTTCACGCATTTCCCGCAGAAGGAGGCGCTTGTCTTCAGCGACGAGGACGAACGGCATGAGCGCCTCGTGGCCGCGGTCAACGGCCGGGCGCCGGGGACTACGATCTCCGACGCGCTGAAGGCGCACTACCTCTCCGAGATCGCCGCGATGAGGTCCGGACCCCAACGCCAGATCCTCACTCTCATGGAAGAGACACCGGCTTTGATCGATTACGCGGAGAAGTTGTGGTTCCGCCATGAGGGCGCCCTGGTTGCCGCGATCGCCAAGGAGTTCGGGCTCACGGAGCCGACCGACGAGATCCGCTTCTACGTGCGTTTCGCCCTGCAGATCCAGCTCAGCGCCACCCACGAGGCAGACCCGGAATCAACCATCGATGCAGGGTTCCGACTTCTCGATGAAGGCTGGGCCCGCTACCACGAGGCCGGAGACCAGAGCGCATCCGGGTGAAGACTCGCGAGCGGTAGTCTCGCCGAGGCGGACGAAGGCCCCAGTCACGGTGGCTTTGTCGGGGCCGCAACACTGATCCCGAGAGCGACGTTCATCAGCAACGGGCTGATCACCCCAGCCCTCAGCCATCCCCAGATCATCCCCCGTGCAGGGAACGACTGGAGCGCAGCCAACAGGCGTTGGGTGCGGCTCTTGAGTGACTGAAGCGATCAAGCCGTAAGGGCGTACCCGTCCTGGTAGCCGGTCTGATGGACGCGCTCGTGTTGCCGGGCGAGATGGAAAGTCCAGTACTCTTCCAGATGACCGTTGGCGACCAGCGCGCGGAGCTTCAGCACCGCCTCGGCCCCGGCCAGGCCCCACCGCGCCCCGGCCAGGTCGAACCTGTCGGCGATCAGATGACGGCACGCGCCCTCGACCACCCCGGTCGCGATCGGCCATCCCGCCTCCAGCGCCTGCTCATACCGCAGATGCCCGGCGTTGTTGGACAGATAGCGGATGCACGCGTCGATGCCGTCACGGTGCTGCACGCCCGCTGTGGCGGCCTGCGCCCTCAGCGTGGTGATGACCTGGCCGGTGTGCCCGGCCAGCAGGGCCAGGGCATGCCCGGCGACCCAGTCCTCCGCAGCCGGCGCCGCGGACGGGTGCAAACTCCACGCAGCAGCCCATAACTTCTCCAGCACGTGCACGAAATCGATCACGATGTGGACGCGGATGCGGCGCCGGGCGGCTTCGGCGATGATCAGGTCGAGCTGGTGGCGGGCCCCGTCGACGAGCACGACCCAGGGACGGGCATGCGCGGGATCACGGGCCTGGGCATGGTCGAACACCTTGGCGATCACAGGGCCAGGGCCGGTGATGACCGAGCCGCACAGCCACTTGCGGGTCGCGTTCGGCCTAGCCCGTGACAGGCGCCGGCCGGATCGCCCGCCCGGGACGGCGATCACATCGTGCGGCCGCCGCGGCGCCGGTTCGGCGTCATAGACCACCCCCAGCGTCGCCATCCGTTTGCGCGCCGGTTTCTCCCCGGCCGCCAGCCGGGTGCGGAACGTGGCCCGGGCGCGGGCGGCGGCTTTGGCGGTCGCGGGCCGCAGCGCTTGGGGGCGCATCGCGATGCCCTTGCCGTCCACGCTGATCGCCAGCACCGTGGACACCGTGCACGGCAGCACGGTTCGCCCGGCGTAGAAGGCGTCGACATCGGCCGCGGCCTGGGTGACCAGTTGCTCGATCTGCCGTTTGCCGATCACCTGACCGCAGCGCGCGCTGATCGCCGCCAGCGCGGCGTCGAACGAGCCGCGCACCGTCTCGATGACCGCGAGCTTCGCCAGCCCGGCCGAGTGCCGCACCGCCGGCAGCGACAACGCCGCGTCCGCCGGATACACGTTGCGCACCCCCGGGGCACGCCACGCGCACCGGTTGAGCCCAAGGTCACCGTCCCGGTCACCGTGGCGAGCAGGCGGTGGTGCCCGAGCTCCACCCGCCGCCGCGGCACCCCGTCCGCGCCGATCACCCCCGCGGCGCCACCGTCTGGGTGGCGGGCGTGGCGTACCTGCTCCAGCTCGCGCAGCGCGCGCAGGTCAAGGTGGGCCTGCAGCAGCAGGCGCTGCCGCTCCCGGCCCTGCTCGGTGATGGTCTCCTCCAGCCGGTTATGGGGAAGCGTCCCGGTCTGCGCGTCGATAAGGTGTCCGATGAGCCAGTTGAATGTGTTCTTCGCCTTCGCAAAGACGTCAGCGGTGGCCTCGGTGTCGTACGGTGCCTGCACAGGGCTCTTCCTTCGTCGGGGTCGATTGGGTGGCACCTTCGAACCTGACGGCGGGAGAGCCCCGCCACAATCACCCGACCGGTGACGACGCGATTGCATCCCGTGACGCCACGCCATCCTGCCCGGCCATCTGGCGGGCCACCGGATCGGTCACCGTGAACAGTCCCGGCCCTTCTTCCTTCGCCCAGCCGCGTTCCACCAGCCGCTTCAGCTTGGAGCGCAGCCCTTCCCGCTTGGCGGCCTCATCCGGCAGTCCCATCGCCACCGCGATCTGCCCGGCCCGTATCGCCCGCCCGGCATCGGCCATGATCTCCACCGCGTCCCGGTACGCGCGCGGCAGCACCGCCGTATTCATGCCGGGTTGCCAGCGCGGCACCGTCACCACACCCAGCACCGGCGGCTGTGCCGACGGCGCGGTGCCGGCCGCGTCGGCGGCCTCGGCCTGTCCATCGGGCTCATCGAGCAGCTGGGCCGCTTCGCCCACGATTTCCTCGACGGTCTCCCGTGTGATCGTCAGCCGTGACAAGCGGTCCTGCTCGTCCTGCATCTGTGAGGTGAGCGCGGCGATCTGCTCGCGGATCTCCTCGATTCGCCGGCGGGCAGCGGCTTCGCGCCGTGCCAGTTCCTCGAGCAACGAGCTCATCGTCACCACCGCCTCACGGGTCTGTACTCACAGTAAGAGGCGGTTCCTGGATCAAACAGTCACGTCTACAAAAGCCCAGCTCAGGCACTCACTGAGGGAGAGCCGCACCCTATGGATTTGGTGGCATCTGCCGTCGTCGGTGTGGTGGCACCTGCTGTTGTCGGTGCGGTGGCATCTGCCGTCGTTGGTGTGGTGGCATCTGCCGTATCGGTGTGGTGGCGCTCGCTGTCGTGGGGTGTCGTGGGTGTGCGGGGCGGAGGTCGCGTGGGGTGGGTGGGTGGTGGTGGCCACGCTTGTGAGCGATAAGGGGTGGGCCAGTTCATGTCAACGCGGTTGGGGGTTTCATCGTGTTGACGCTTACGAACGCGGTTGCCCTGGCCACCCGACGAGTGTGGTGGCGCTCGCTGTCGTGGGGTGTCATGGGTGTGTGGGCGGAGGTCGAGCGGGGTGGGTGGGCGGTGGTGGGCAAGCTTGTGAGCGACAAGGGGTGGGCCAGTTCATGTCAACGCGGTTAGGGGTTTCATCGCCTTGACGCTCCCGAACGCGGCTGCCCCGGCCAACCGACGAGGTGGAAATCGGCCGGAAAGAGAAACTTGGTCGGTCGCCTTGTGGTTGTGCTCCCGCTCACACGAAATCCCGGGATTCTGGGGCGTCCGCGTCCACCGTCGCACCGGCTGGCCGTCGTAAGGCGGCGCCGGATTCGGCGTACCACGTCCCGCCGTATCGGCGCCGTCAGGCCTTGGCGGATCGGTCGGCACGTGGCGTACGGCGCCGATTGTGTTCCCGGTGGGGGTGGGCAGGGCTAGGCGGTTCGGGGGAGGGGGG